>DAOUTT010000047.1 GCA_030668545.1 Anaerolineales bacterium
AGCTTCATGGGCAATTAAACTCTCAACCCAGGAATATGGTAGCCGAGTGCAGCTCACTGCGTTTGTGCGAAAAAAGCCTCGGCTTGCGCTATATACTCGCGCACATAAGCGCGGTCCCACGCCAGGGAGAGGAAGGTCCGCAGCGCCTCAGAGCTTTGCATATGCTCACCTTGATCCAGGTAACACACCCCAAGGATGAAGTACGCAAGATCATATTTTGGTGAGAGCTCGATCGCCGTCTGAGCGCTTTCCAAAGCACCTACGATATTACCCAGGCTGCGTTGAGCGAATGCTTTATTCGTGAAAACTGCGCTATCGTATGGGTTTAGCTCCTCAGCCTTTTCCGCTGCTACTAAAGCTTCCTGCACGGCGCCCTGATGAAAATAAACAAAGCTCATGTCACGATAGACTCGCCAATCATCAGGGGCAAGATCCTTTGCAACATTAATTTCAGCCAGCGCTTGACCGAGGTCTTGCATTTGCGTGAGGATATACGCTTTTGCTAGATGCCCCCCAGCCGGATCCGTGTCACGTGCAAACACGGGATCGAGGTTATCCAGCGCTCGATCGTACTTCTGCATACCAGCGTAGGCGGTGCTTAGGCTGAGCGCAGCCTGGTCGCTTTGCGGATAGTACTCGACCGCCTTTTTGAGCAATTCCTCAGCCTGCGCAAACTCGATGCGATCCCAATGGGCGCTTGCGAGCAGCAGGAGGCTGTAAAGGTCCTCCGACCCCAAGTCTTCGGCCCAAGCCAGTTCTCGCTCTTCCAGAGTCGCATCATCTAACTGATGATAGGCCATGGCCAGCAGCGCATGCGGCGCCCCCCAATCAGGCGCGAGCGCCATCAGATCATTCGCCTTCTCAACTGCCTGTTCGAACTTCGCCATATTGAAATATGTCAATGCCAAATCCATATGCGCAGCTTGCAACTCCCAATCCTGGAGGATGGCCTGCTGATAATAGAACTCCGCCGACTCCAGGTCCCCTTCATTGAATGCCAGGTTTCCTAATCCGTAGTCCGCTTGCGCCAATAAATAGGGTTCAGGACTTAGCGCAATGGCTGCCTTGAATTCCCTGCGGGCAGCCTCGTTCTCGTTCTGGCTAAGATAAATATAAGCCAACCCCAGAACCGGATCAGCCCAGGTGTTGTCAATTCGACGCGCCTCCTCAAATTCAGAGACCGCCCCTTCCAGATCACCCATCGAATAAAAGACCCAACCCAAGCTCGCATGCGGTCCAGGAAGATGGGGAGCTGATTGGATCGCGTTCTGGAATTCCACCATCGCGCCGTCTAATTCCCCCTCTGCGAAGAGCAAATCACCACGCTCAATATAACCAGCCACCTCAGGATTACCTCGTAAGGCAACCCCTCGTCCCCCAAAAAGAGCTGCCAGCAATACCAAGCCAACCACAATCCCGACGATCGAGCCCCAGACATTGAGTGTGGATTTCTCCTCTTCAATCGCTGTTTCCCCCTGCAGCAGGTCGAGACGCACCAGCCAGTGGACGGTTTCGCGCACGGAGGACAGGCTTATCCAGAGAAAATAGACACCGCCTACGATTAGGATGAGTAGATAAATCAAGTCCGTCAGCAATCCAGACTGGATTGATTCGAGCAGATACCACAACCCTCCTTGAGTAAACACTGCTCCGGTTGTGAGAATGAAATCGATAAATGAATCAAACTGCAAACCGCCGAAGACTGCGCCAAGATAATCACCGAATAGCTGACCCTGCGGTATGCCATAGAAGGTGATGAGTGCGGCGACAGCGGCGAAGACCAATGAGAGCATCATCTCTTGGAGCCGGGTTTTTTCAATCGCCCATTGCAGGACTTCAGAAAGAACAAGACCGCCCAGGAAGATCAAGGCAACCAACGGAGCCCAGCTCAGGATCGCTAGGATTATGTTGACCTCGACGCCGAGAACCAGACCCAATAGAGCGGTAATAAAGTGATCAAGAAGACCGATTGAAAGTCCGATGATGATGCTTGCACCCAGACCAAAGACAAATGGCCAGGGCGAGATAGGCGGAGGTTCAGTGATAGAGAGTGGATAACGGCTGTACAGCTCCTGGAGCTGCATGCGTATCGCTGCATCCTCCTTGAGTTTGAGCGCTTCTTCGAGGATCCGGATCGCTGCATGCGGGTCTCCAGTATTAAGCGTATCCTCGGCGAGTTGCTGCAGAAGCCGGGCATTCTCATCCGCCGGTTGATCCCCCCCTTTCGCTAAACTTATTAGCGCCTTCGGCGTGTATACAAAACCCCACGGGATTCCAATCCATCCAGCTAGTGCCGTGATCAGACCTGCTAAGAAGCGGCGTTCGTTTCGATGCCGCGAACACCACAATCCTGTCCACGCTCTCCGGAAGGTTACAACAAGCAGACTTACGACATAGGGCAGAACTACCAACCGCAGCGTCTCATCCTGGCGCCCGCAAATCTCACAGGCGGGAATAAACCCCGGATCTGCAGCGGACGGTTGCGGTGGAGCGGGATCTGACCCGGATGTATAGTTCTCATCATTCATGTTCGCCCTCGCCTTATGGATGGAATCTACTCAAGTCAATCTTTGCACTCAATCATAGGTTCAATCTGGAGGAAATTCAATCATACTCGCGGGAGATACCACCACTCATGGGAATAAATCATCAAATCCGATTGTGAACTTCTTAGGTATTCGGGGTGAAAATGAGATAACGAAGGGCATATATTTGTCATGGATCAATAGCTATGTGGAATGGGGGTGGCTGGTGCCACCACGGCGCACAGACATGAACTGGAAGGGCGCACCTGAGTGTGCGCCCGGATGCTACATCTACTGTCATATGTTGTCCAGAAGGGACCGCCATTATTGGACAGCCCCATACGAAGAATCAGGATACAGAAAATCTCATCTTCAAGATCTTCAATAGCTCAGCCACCCGGCGGCTGAGTGGTCGAAAGGTGGCTTGCACAACAACATCAGGTCCTAAGCCAATCGAGAGAAACCGTTTTCCATCCAGTGCAACCAGGAGCAATTGGCGCTCAGAACCAGCTACACTGGAATAACGAAACTCCTCCGCGTTGATTTCAACCAGAACGCGCAAGGCGGTGAGGGCTAAAGCGGCTGTCATCGCGGAGATCTGATCGACACTCACAGGTGGCTGAGATGGAACACAAGCCACCAGCAAACCATCGTCATCTACCAAGGCAACCCAAAGGGGGTCCGGGAGCTCCTCGGCTATTGTTTCTAATACACGTATCAACTCCGATTGTCTTGTGACCATATCCACTCCCGTTAGCTTTCGGTTTCGACAGACACTACATTATCGCCAATGACGTCTCTTGACAAGCTGCAACACGATCTCGAATGAACCCCAAATAAGTTTGCCTTGAAACCCCTTTAGGATACAATTTCGAAACAATGGAAAGAGTATCCCTCCATAGGCGCCCCTTCTTCATATTGTTTGCCTGCACGCTGCTTGCGGTCGCCCTTACCGTGTTTCTCTTTGGCCGGGTCACGGACCCTCAACTTCCGCGGTTGGTATCTACGCTCGTCCTGCTCCTGGCAATCCCGGCCCTCATCAGTTTGATTGCGTTCACGATTCGATTCGCAATTTCCTCTACAGTCGGTCCCAGAACAACCCTGCTCGCAGCGTTAAGATTGATCATCCTCCTCGCCTGGCTAGCGGCTCACATTGAATTTGTCAGCCCTGGAGAGGAAACAATAACCCTGCGTTCCGTTCTTATTCTACTTGACTTAGCCCTGATAACATTAATCCCATTCCTCGCACTTACGTCTCAATTCATCTTGCCTGTCGGTTCCATCCAAGAACGGCTTGATGCCTTTCTCCGTCTACTTGGGCATGCTCTGGGCGAACGTGGACCGGTCTCCTTCGTTCGAAACGGAGCCGTTATCGAGGCCATCGGCGAGCGTACCCGAAGAGGCTCCGGTGTCATCCTCATCGATTACGCAAGCGCAGCGGTCTTTAGAACAGATACGGCGTTCACTCGGGCTGCTGGACCTGGGATCGTATTCACAGAACCTGGTGAATGGCTGGCGGAGGCCATCGACCTACGTCGTCAGGAAGTAAATATTCAGGGTTCAACCCCCGCTACTGGAAAGGATCACTCCCCAGAGAGCCTCAATTCGATGGCAGTCACACAAGATGGAATTCCCGTATCCGCGGATCTGTCCATCACCTTTATGATCGACCCTGGCCACCTGCTTGAACCGCGGGAAGGACGAACGGCTGACTCACCTCCTTACGAAGTCAACCTGGATGCGGTCGAGCGTGCCGTCTATGGGCATGCTTTCGGTGAATACGAGGAAGTTTCATGGAAGGATATGCCACTGCTTCTCTTTATTGACCTCTGGCGGGAGGAAATGACGCAATGGACCCTCAACGCCCTGATTGAGGCAGATAAAACTCAGACTCCCCCGCTGAAACGAATTGCCAACGCTATCTACGCGCGACTTGCTCTTTCATCGGAAACTGCTCCATCAGCGGAAGAAGGAGAAGGTCCAGATGCACCCCGCGAATTAGAGATTCTCATCTCGCGCGGTATCCGCGTGCTTGACTTAAGAGTGACAGATTTGCAGCTGCCATCGGAAATTCAAAATGAACGTAATTTGCAGTGGCGTGAATCCTGGGCAGGGGAAATTCAGGAAGCCCTGCGGGAAGCGACGGAAAGACTGCGAAAAAATCGCAATCTGGGTGAAGCAGAAGTAAATGACCTTCTATTCAATGAATTAACTTCCACGCTCCGCGACCAACTCGAAGCGGGTAACCTTCCAGATTTATCAGAAACACTCGCCATGGTTCTCACAAATGCAGTTAACCTTTATGGGCAAAGTGATTTGCTGCCCGAGAGCAGCGGGATGTTACATGAACTGGATCAAATCGCGAGCAGACTTACGAGCAGGGATTAGGGAGCATCATACGGATGGATAGTGGCATGAAGAGCTCTACCTCAGACCGATTACTTGAAATATCAAAAGCGACCGCGCGGAGCGCTGTCCAACTCATTCTCGGGAGAGATCTCACTGCATCAATGATCCGTCTTTTCCTAACGGGTACTTTTTTCACCTTGTTCTGGTTAGTGCTAATCGTCGCTTTCGACTTCCCCGGCCAAATCCCGTTCCTCTTACTCCAATCACTGCCGCCATTCCTTTACCCGATTCTCAACATCGTAACCACCTTCCTGAATCCACAGGTCCTTCTTTATCTCATTCCAATTTTGTTCGGTCTTAGCATCGGGATCATCTTGAGCAGCAGATACCTGGCCGGCCTTTTTGAGCTCGAATCGCTCTGGATCGGGATCCGCTATCTTCTCGCCTCCTTCTTCGGATGGAACTACCCTCGCCTGAAAATCGATCGGGGGGATATCGATCAACTCAATCCCACAAATCCGATCAAGCGAATCGGTGGACCCGGATTCATCCAGACCCACCTTGGTTACGCAGCAACATCAGAGGCGATCGACGGTACGCCCATGGTGTACGGTCTGGCTATGGACGAGATCGATCCAGCCCGAACCGAGGTTGATTCTTCAACACCAACTCGAGCGCGTTCCACGTATTTCATCCAGGGATTTGAACGTTTACGTGGAGTCGTCGACCTGCGGGATCGCTTAGTGAAAGTCGATGAAATCCGCGCTGCAACCCGCGACGGGGTTTTGGCTTATGCGCGTGATGCTCAAATGCTTTTCAGAGTCTACAGCGCGGAAAAAGAACGGAGCTTAAAATCCCCCTATCCATTCACCGAGGAGAGCGTTCGTCGCCTTGTCTATGGCCAACCGGTCGTGGAAGGGAAGAGGCGCAGCCCGGATCAGGCGCTGGCGTATGTTCTTCGCCATGAGATGATTGATTTCATCGCTCGCCATACCCTTGAAGAATTCCTTGCCCTGCAGCCCTATCGTTCGACGGTGAAACAACAAACCGAGCAGGGAACCGCTATTGAAAATTTCAAGAACGTCCACATCCCTCGCCGTGAATTGACCGAGCATTTCCACACCGAGGTATTAAGGGAACGGTTGCGAAAGCAAGGCTTAGAGTTGGTTTGGGTAGGTGTTGGAACCTGGGAGATCCCGGTGAGCATCCAAAAAGATGCGGGTGGTCAATTCAGTCCGGGTTATACACTGATGACAACCTGGCGTGATCACCAACGCGTACAATTGTATAGATTGCCCGAATACATCGAGCGCCAACGGACTCTCCGAAATCGGGAAGTCGCGTCAGAACTTCTACAATCCTGGATTCAGACATGGCGCCACGGAGACCTCCCTGTGGAGCACAGGAGCTACGAACTCCTGGCAACGATATTCAGCCAACTCCAACGTATGGAGAAGCGCCTGGAGATCGATACTGGCGGTGAATGTGAGCCGGAGCTCCAACGTGCCTTGGAGTACATCAAGGGGATGCTTGAACCGAAGATCCTCGGAGACGATGCTTGATGAGTGCGGCGCCAACGAGCGAAGGATCAGAACTTGTTATTGGCTCCACTTAGGCATGGATGACATGCGCCTGACCATCGCCACCCGTTCGCAATATTTGCCTGAACGCCGAGAGTTGTTTAAGCGAGCTTCTGCAGTCTTCATCGATGCTAAATCCCCGAGAAAACACTTCGAACCCCTTTGCAATGAGCTAAGATGATGCCGTCAATACCTGAATGGTTAATCCTTCACCCCGAAGTCTCAAAGGCCCTCGTCGAAGACAAGGCGATCGTGGCGCTTGAATCAACCGTGATCACTCACGGACTCCCACGACCGGTCAATTTTGAACTCGCCCGACAGATGGAGAAGGAAATTCGCCAGGTTGGCGCGGTTCCAGCAACAACTGCACTATTGAAGGGTGAAGTTCGCATCGGTTTATCGGAACAAGATCTAGAGCGGCTTGCTTTAGATACCGATAGCGTAAAAATCAGCGTACGAGACATTGGCCCAGCACGGGCATCGCGCTCCACTGGCGGCACGACTGTAGCAGGGACGATGTTCTTGGCAAATACAGCCGGAATTCCGGTGTTCGCTACAGGCGGGATCGGCGGAGTTCACCACGGGCCGAGCGGAGATATTTCAGCCGATTTACCCGAACTTGCACGTACGCCGGTCGCAGTTGTCTGTTCCGGTGCGAAATCGATCCTGGATCTACCCAGAACACTCGAGTGGCTGGAGACTTTTAGCGTACCTGTCATCGGCTGGCAAACGGATACATTCCCAGCGTTTTTCACAAGAGAGAGCGGCTTTCCGATCCAGATTCGAGTGGACACAGTTGGTGAGATAGCAGCTTTAATGCGGGCGATCTGGGAAACACAAATTTCAGGCATCCTGATTTGTGTCCCCTGCCCCGAGGATGCCGCGATCCCGGCGATACGAATAAATTCAGCTCTGCAGCAAGTCGAGCAGGAAGCTCTAGAACAAGCGATACGCGGAAAAAATCTTACCCCATTCCTTTTATCTCGTCTGGCGGAAATCACAGAAGGTGCAACCCTGCACGCAAACCTCGCTCTCCTGCGCAATAACGCGCACATCGCCGCCGAGATCGCCAAAGCCTACTTGTTGATTCAACAGGATGATCCGTAGGAATCTTGGTGGATCAGAAAGAGCCTAGGCTTTCAGGTCCACTCGCTAAACCTAACCTCCCGCAGGTTTTGAACCTGCGGGAGGTTTCTGGCCTAGCTAGGCTTCATGCTTAATTAAGTGCTGAGCCCGGAGGTTTAGCTCTGGGCGGAGCCATGCGCTGCAAATCCGCCTGGTCTCTCACGTAATTAGAGGGAGGACCCAAAATTCTACTTATTGCCTATCTGTTGGTTTTACTCCATTAGAAATAGTTTTGCCGAGCAGCAAAGGAAGCGCGGTCTATCCTCCACCTATACGCAGGCGGACATCAATCGCCTGCGCTCCACGTCCCACTTCCTGTACACGGAGAGGGTTAATTTCAAGCTCTAACACCTGAGGGTTCTTTTGCGCTAGTTGACTGATTCGGAGAAGGCTTTCGATCACCGCTTCTCGATCTACGGCTGGAGTGCTTCGATAGCCGCGCAAACGTCGACCAGCCCAAGTCTGATCAACCATTTCTTCCGCCTCGGTGCGGCTCAGCGGAGCGAGGGCGAAAGTGACATCTTTCAACGCTTCGACTTCCGTACCGCCGGCACCGAACATCAATAGAGGCCCAAATTGCAGGTCACGTACAAAACCGACGATCACATCCTGCCCCGTCGGGACATAAGCCTGCACCATAACTCCCTGCACCTCGACTCGCGGAACCGAACTGCGCACACGACGCAAAACGGAACGATAGGCTTCCTCCACTTCTGGAACATCTTCTAAATCCAGTGAGACTGCTCCAGCATCGGATTTATGGGTGAGGTCATATGAATCCGCTTTGAGCGCCACAGGGAAACCTATCTCCTTTGCGGCACTCGCAGCATCCTCAGCGTTGGTTACTTCTTGGTGTTTAGGGATAAGAATCCCATAAGCGTTGACGATCCTCGCGGCGACATCCGCGGTCACGAACCCTTCCGCTCCGGAACTGGCTTCTTTCAAGATAGACTCCACTGCCACCTGCTTGACATCGCCGAACCCGACCACTTTTTCGGTTGGCTTGATAAGCTGGGTTGAGCGTTCGTAGAGCACACGCAATGCAGAGGCTGCACGCTCCGGGAATCGATAATCGGGAATGCGAGCGCCCCTGAAGAGCCGGGCGGCATGGGCGATAAGTTCCTCGCCCATTAACGCGATTAATACTGGTTTCGTTGCTGTCTGGATTACAGGGATGATTGCGCCTGCGACTTCTGCTGCAGTCGTCACCGGCGGAGGCGGTAAGATCACGATGATTCCATCTACCCCATCATCCGCCAGCAACAGGCGCAAGCTGTCGGCGTACTCGCGCGGCCCTGCCCCCGCCAGCATGTCGACGGGATTCTTCAAACTGGCCGCTTGTGGAAGGAACGCACTCAATTCATCCCTGGTATGGTCAGCCAGTTTCGCCAGCCTCAAGCCGTTATCATCCAGCGCATCGGCGGCGATAACGCCCGGTCCACCAGCGTTGGTGAGTACAGCCATATTTGGACCAGAAGGCGGCTGGCACCACGCTAAAGCTCTCGCCCAGTCGAACATCTCTTCACTGTGCCGGGCCCTGATCACTCCCGCTTTACGAAAAGCAGCGTCGAAGGCGACATCACGCCCGGCAAGCGCGCCGGTGTGAGACACTACCGCTGCCCGCCCCCCCTCGGAGCGCCCGACTTTAATCGCCACGACCGGCACGTCTAACGTGACCTTCCGCGCTTGCTCAATAAAGTTCTCTCCGTCCCCAACCCCCTCAAGATACATGGTAACGACGCGTGTGTTCGGGTCAGCTGCCGTCGGCGGTAGGAGATCTCCCTCATTTAGATCCATCTGGTTGCCCAAACTCAATAATCGAGACAACCCAAAGCCTTGACCACGCGCCCAGTCGATCACCGCCTCGCAAATGGCTCCCGAGTGGGACAGAAAGGCGATATCGCCCTTTATAGGTCCTGGAAGCGGCAGGAAACTCGTATCAATCGGAAGATGAGTATCCAGATAGCCGATACAGTTCGGACCCAAAACACGGACGCCATAGGACTGGGCGATCTCCATGCACTGTTGCTCGAGAAGAATTCCTTCTTCGCCAGTTTCACTAAATCCGCCTGATCCCACGATCGCAAAGCCAATCCCCCGCTTACCGCAGGCTTCCAACACCTCTGGCACCGACCGTGCTGGGATCATGATCACAGCCAGATCCACCGGATCAGGAACGCTCCCTACATGGGGGTGTAGCGGTCGGTCAAAAAGATATCCGCCGCCGGGGTTCACGAAGTGAATCGCGCCAGGATATCCTGAAACAACCAGATTGCGAGCGACTCCATAGCCCAATTTGTTTGGATTCTGGGAGGCACCGATAACAGCGACCCCTCGGGGAGATAAAAGACCCTCAAACATTTATTAACTCCGTCTGTCCTTGATAATGGGTTTCCAAACACAATCTTAGCAGACCTCA
>DAOUTT010000082.1 GCA_030668545.1 Anaerolineales bacterium
ACCACCTCTGGTGAAAGGGCTTTGACTTCTTCAACGGTCACGCGTGGATAACGTGTATCGCGTTCGCCAGTTTTTTCCGCTTCTGCCAACCCCAAATCCGCTTCCAACGGGTAGCGGCGTTCTCTCATCTTGAAAATATTCTCCCCACCCGAGATTGAGATGACGCTGTCAACATACGTCTCCTGGTTGATCGTCATCCACCACAGCCCTGCCTGTTCATTCTCTTCCTGCCAAATTGGGCAAAACACCTTCATAGATGGGGACATGAATGACGCTCGCCTTGTCCAATCCAGCATTCGTTCGAGATGAGTGAGTCTCGGTGCCGCCTGGTTTTCTATTTGGAAGATTCGGGCGATTGCCCAGAGAACTTGAATTGCATCATCAACGTTTTTCGGGAAAGTAACCCAAACCGGGATTCCCAGCCTCTCGAGTTCTTGAATGGTTTCGAGGCTGTTTTCTTCCTGATTGGCAAGCACAAGCTCAGGATTAAGACCCGAGATCACTTCAATATCCGGTGAACGGGGTCCACCTACTGCGACAGTGAGGTCCGACTCCCCGGTTGGGTCAGGGCAATAATCAGTAATCCCAACAAGACAATCTCCTATTCCAAGCTCGATGATGCTTTCGCTGATGGAGGGCACCAGGCTTACGACACGTTTTGGGGGATTTATAAACGTCAAGTGAGTGTTATGTCCATTCCCACCATTCATCTTATACCCAACCTTTACCAAGCAGGATCTCAGGAGCCGCGTCGCTCCAGATCTCAACCTTCCCCTGCGGACCAACCCCGATGATCGTATCGGGGGTGATGCTGATAGCGTAGCTCTTCATCTGTGTTTCTATTTTCTGCCGCACTCCCTCTTTCGATGCAGGAGCTTCTAAACCTGACATAAAGATAGCCTTCGGAAACCACCCTATCCCATCAGAAACCTGATCGCTATCCGGATCATAAATCCATTCTCCAAGGACGGAAATCAAGCTCCCCATTGCTATAAACACCGAATTATCGGCGACGATCGAATCCGGATCGGCAGGCAATTGCTCTTGGTCAAACATTTTGACCCAGTCATCACGTTTGCCGCCTATTGCCAGTACCACCTGCGCCTTTTGACAAGTTGCCAGAATGAGCGCCTGATCCCCTTTCAAAGGATCGACGATTTTCAAGCTGCTACTAAACCGCGCGAGTAAATCGTTGACGAAGGGTTGTGTAGATGAGGGGATCTCGCCTCCAGGAGCGAGGATAACGAGTGCTCCTTCATCTCTCAATAAATTTATTATTGGGTCCAATGCCGACGATTCAGTGCCGCGTACAGGGGGTGCTTCGCCGGCGAGGATCACCCAGCCCCGAGAGCCACGACGCTCGAAAATTCGTGAAGTCGCATTCACGATTCCTTCTCCTGCAGACGCCAGGCGACAGCGGTAACCAGCCCTGCAGCAATCGGGAGAACCTTCTCATCGAAATCGAACAAGGGATTATGATGCGGCGCATCAAGATTGGAAGCCGAGTCGCTCGAACCAATGAACAGGTAGCAGCCAGGAACTTCCTGCATAAAAAACGCCATGTCCTCCGAACCCATCACGCGATGCTTGCGATCGATTTCGAACTCAGGGAAGACTTGATGCGCGACCTCCGCAGCAAGGGCCGTGGTCTCGGCGTCATTGACGAGCGGTGGGGTAATACGTTCAAACTCAAGCTCAACCTGGCATCCTGCTGCAGAGCAGATGCCGCTGGAGATCTCTTTCATACGTTCAATTACTGTCGTTCGCGAAGTTTCAGAAAAAGTGCGAATCGTCCCTTCTAATCGAACAGAGGAGGGAATCACATTCCAGGTTTCGCCTGCTTGGACAACTGTGAAGCTCACCACACCTGATTCCAGCGGGTCGAGAGACCTTGATGTAATCGACTGACAGGCTGTGATGAGCTGCGAAGCGGCAAGAATGGGGTCCCGCGCCAGATGGGGCGAGGCGCCATGTCCGCCGCGGCCGCGGATCATGATATCGAACCGCTCCGATCCCGCCATAATCGGCCCCGGCGCAATGCCGAGCCAGTGAAGTGGTTTCTCATTCCAGATATGCATACCAAGAGATCTAGAAGCGCCTAAATCGTCGAGGATGCCCTCTGCGATCATTCGTTCGGCTCCACCCTGCCCTTCCTCAGCAGGCTGGAAGATGAATACGATCGTTCCGGGAAGTTCTTGAGATTTTGAGCTAAGGATCTGCGCGACGCCTAAGCCAATCGCCATATGTCCATCGTGACCACATGCGTGCATTACGCCTTCCTGCTTGGATGAATAAGCAGCGCCAGTTTCTTCCACAATCGGCAATGCATCCATATCGAAGCGAATGAGCAGCGTCGGCCCGGGTCGCCCACCTTTGAGCGTACCCACTACGCCCGTCTCCGCGATGGCGGTTTGGACGCTTAATCCCAGCCCTCCAAGCGTTTCGGCGATGATTTTTGCGCTGCGGTGTTCATTGAAAGCCAATTCGGGGTGTTGATGGAAATCCCGCCGCCAGGCAATGAGCTGAGCACGATTCGACTGTGCCTGGCTCAGGAAAGTTTTCATCATCTGGATATAAATTACTGACGCAATACTATTCGTCGAAATCTCTCGATGTAACGGGGATCATCCGGGGGGCTTTCAGGATCGAGCATGCGGCTCCTCATCCGCTCCTCAAGCGCGGTGATATCTTTGATCTGGCTGCGATGCTCGGTCAGAGCAGCTACCTTCTGACTGAAGAAGTCGGTGATGTCTACGGTTATATTTGGGTGCTGTGCCCCAGCGATGTAAACTTCTCGAACTTTATGCGGCTGCAATCCCTCTTCGTTACTCAATTCAGGAAAGTAAAGCGCGGAACGGGCTGCTGGATAAACCGCATCCAGGGTAGCCTGACCTGCCGCTCGGTGGTCAGCATGGTTGATGTAGTAATTGCTTGGGAAAAAGTTTGTGGGATCGCATGTGATTACAACCTGCGGCTTGACCTGGCGAATAACGCGGACGATATCACGCCGCAGATCCAGGGTCGGTAAAACGTACCCGTCCAACTCCTTTAGAAACATCACATCATGCACACCCAGGGCTTTCGCAGCAGCGCGTTGTTCAACTTCACGAATCTCCGCCAATTCCTGCGTGGACAAACTATCGTCGTCGGAACCCTTATCTCCGCGAGTTAATAAACAATAGGTGATGTCCCTACCGGAGGTCGCCCAGCGGGCAATTGTGCCACCACAAAAGAATTCGGGGTCATCCGGATGAGCAAGGACTACGAGAACCCGGTCGGATGTCGTCATGAGATATCTACCCTCGTGGAACTCTAGGTTGATTTCTTGCCGCTATTACCTTCGCGGTTTTCGTTATTTTCGCAGGGGCTCTCGGCTTTCTGCTGCAATGCTTTCAATTCATCGTAGGGTTCGATCTCATCCTTGTGGAATTCAACCCTGCGTTCATCTTCCAGTTTGACCACAACCGTATTCGTGAGAGGGAGCACATTGAGGACTTTTCCAACCCCTCTTGGCGTAATCACTTTTTTCTTCCTTTTCGGAAGAAGCTTCCTGGCTTCTGCATATAGCTCGTACTCGTATATAAGACAGCAGCGAAGACGGCCGCACATGCCGGTTATCTCCTGGGGGTTCAGGGAGATCCCTTGCGCTTTAGCCATCTTGATCGAGATGGGGCTGAATTCCGATAGAAAACGGGAACAGCAGCGCTCTTCCATTCCACATGCGCCCATTCCACATATGATCTTGGCCACATCTCGCGGGCCCACTTTCCGGAATTCGATTTGTGTTTTTCTAATCGAACGGCGCATCGCCCGTTTTAGTGATGTGAGATCAATACTCTCATCGCCCTCACTGCTGGTTATGAATGTTAAGCGTGAACCATCATAGCAATATTCAGCCCTGACAATCTTGATGCCGGTAATTCCAAGCTCATGCACTTTCTCACGGCAATTAATCGTCGCTTCCAGTTCACGGCCCTGCCACATTCGCCTCATAACAAGTTCGCGTGGAGAGGCGCGGCGCACAACAGGCTTATGCGATCCCTTGGGCGCGTTCTTACCGCCTAACAAACCAGCAACTTCACCCAGCTCACGCCCGCGCGAAGTCGACACGATCACATAATCGCCGGCTTTGAGATCATCAATCTTTGATGCATCAAAATGATAAATCTTGCCAACGGGTTGGAAACGAATAGATGCGACTGTTCTTTCTATACTTGCCATTGATAAAAACCCTCGATTAGAGAACGACGCTAGAAGCTAATCATACTACGCCCACATGACAGGTAAAAGGGGCCGACTATTCATCAGCCCCTTAAGACGGCATTCATTTCATCAGAATATATACCTATGGGATCGTTCTAATCGGTGATCTCGATCTCGATATCTTCTTTACCCTTCAGATCACCAGATCCAAATCGAGTGAGAATCGCTTCCGTAATCCCGTTTAAGGCTGCAGCAGCAGGCGTATCCGGATGCGAGATGACAACGGGTGTGCCCTGATCTCCCCCTTCCCGAACGATTGGGTCGATAGGAATTGAACCCAGGAAAGGCACGCCGGCATCTTGCGCCATCTTTTCCCCGCCCCCCTGCCCGAAAATATCGAGCTGCGTGCCATCGGGTAGTTCCAGAAAGCTCATGTTCTCGACAACACCCAACAATGGGATTTCCATTGTGCGGAACATTTCAAGCCCACGCTTTGCATCTTCAATGGATACTTTCTGCGGCAGCGTGACGATCACTCCACCGGAGAGCGAGAGTGTTTGTGCCAGGCTGAGCTGCACATCTCCCGTCCCTGGCGGTAAGTCGACCACGAGGTAATCGAGCTGCCCCCAGTCGACATCGTTAATAAATTGCTGTATCGCACTATGCAGCATTGGGCCGCGCCAGATCAGCGGCTGTCCTTCGGGAACCAGGAAGCCGATCGACATCACTTGAACACCATGAGCTTCGGCAGGTTTCAGCTTGGGACCTTCCTGAGGCGGCATCGTTGAGACCCCCATCATTGTTGGCACGTTAGGTCCGTAGATATCGGCATCAAGCAGCCCGACTTTCAACCCCTTCTTCGCCAGCGCCACGGCGATGTTTACAGCAACGGTGGATTTCCCAACACCACCTTTGCCCGATGCGATGGCAATTGCGTTGCCTATTTTATTCTTCTGGATATTTTCTGTGGCCGGTTGGTCTGTCATTTGTAGTTTAACCTTTTCCCATAATTTGGTATTGATGGTTGACTTGATTGGTCAAATGAATACTAATATCCATGACCGCCTCATCAAACATTTGAACGAGTTCAGCGTCTTCCCCTCGGAATCGACGTACCGAGTGCATTGCACATTGTTCGCACCCATGCAACGCCCGATAGGAATGCGTTCGGCAGGATAGACAGTTACATAGACGGATAATAAGCAGATTGAATGCAAGGCAGTCTACGGACTCAGCTTCCGCGCTGCACCCTCGATCGACTAGATCATGCCAAGCGTCCCCACGCATCTCCCTCAGCGTGGAGGCGACTCGCATTGGGAATAGAATTTCAGTCTCACGATGGTACATGCAGTATGCACACCTTAATTGATTTATCCGCGCTTTAATCCTTTTTCTTCTTTGCGGCTTTCAAAGCCTCTTTCTCTGCCCGAGCTGCCTCTTCCCGAGCATAATTCTTCGGGCGAATCTCAGCGTAGTACGACGCCGGCTTGCTTAAGCGTTCTTTGTTATATATATGGGCTGACGAACGTTCGTACGAAGCGAGTTCATAAACGTGGTCCATTTTAATCGCATCAAAGGGACAATACTCTGCACATAGTCCGCAGTTCATGCAGATATCAATATCGATGTAAAACTCAGTCGGGGCTGGTATCGGTCTTCCGGTTTCGGGATCATTGGAACGCACGATCCAGATACACTGCGGTGGGCAGACTTTGGAGCATATGCCACAAGAGGTACATCGATCTTTCCGTGTTCCGTCTGGATTTTCCTCATAAACCAGGAAGGGGATATACCGGAATTCTTCCGGGACAGATAATTTTTCCTCCGGGTATTGAACTGTGAAAACCCCTCGCGCCTCCGTACCCTGGCGAATTTTTAGAGCCTCTTCGTTGTAATACCGACCGCGCCCTAACCAACGGAGATCGTCCACGTACGTCTCCACGAAGTGTTTTATTGTTACCCCCAAGCCCTTAATCAATCCGATACCGTACATAGGCTCTCCGCGCTAACGAATCAAATGTTCAAAGGATCTACTTATCTATCCGTTTCACCCAGAACGATGTCAATCGAACCAAGAATGGCCACAACATCAGCGATTTTTTGCCCCATAGACATCTCTTCTAACGGTGTGAGGTTGATGAAAGATGGCGCACGCACATGATAGCGCCACGGATTCGGTTTTCCATTTGAGACAACATAAAAACCAAGTTCACCCTTCGGAGCTTCCACCCGCCCATATGCTTCCCCTGCAGGCACTCGGGCTTGATACTGGGACTTACCAGTCTGAATCTCACCCTCGGGGATGGTTTCGACGGCCTGCTTTAGTATTCGCAGACTCTGTCGTATCTCATCCAGCCGAACCAGATAGCGATCATAGACATCGCCGTTGTAACGCACAGCAACATCGAAATCAAAGCGGTCATAGATTGAATAGGGATCAGCCCTGCGTATATCATAGGGCACCCCGGAAGCCCGCAACACGGGTCCCGCGGCCGAGTTTGCCAATGCCTGCTGTTTTGTCAGCACCCCCACCCCTATCGCCCGTGTCTGCACGATTTCATTTCCGGTTAGATAAAGGTCAAGTTCATCCACCTTGCGCGGCAGCCTCTCGTTCACAAGAATCTTGATCGTCTCCAGAGCATCCTCAGGTATATCCCGGGCAACTCCACCGAAGCGGAAGTAATTGCACATCATCCGTGAGCCGGAGACCGCCTCAAATATATCCAGGATTAACTCGCGCTCATTGATTACATAAAGCATTGGCGTGAAGAACGCGCCGAGATCGTTGAGCAAGAAGCCGATCGCCCAGATGTGGTTTACCACGCGGGTCAATTCAGCCATGATGACGCGTATATATTCTGCTCGCTCTGGGGGTTTGACACCCATGAGCTTTTCAACTGCCAGAGCGTATCCGAAGTTATTACTCATTGAGCAAAGGTAATCCAGGCGGTCGGTGAAGGGCATGTTCATCAAGAACGTATTGCGTTCACCGATCTTCTCATGGTTCCTGTGTAAATAGCCCATCACCGGCTTCAGCCCGACGATCTCCTCGCCATCAAGGGTTACGACCATGCGGAAGACGCCGTGTGTTGAAGGGTGCTGCGGGCCGAGATTAACGACAATATGATCGG
This sequence comes from Anaerolineales bacterium, assembly GCA_030668545.1. GTDB lineage: Bacteria > Chloroflexota > Anaerolineae > Anaerolineales > E44-bin32 > E44-bin32. The sequence continues at coordinate 7,335 of DAOUTT010000082.1, forward strand.
TCTCAAAACCCTTATTATTGTTACCATTGCCGTGTTCGATCTTACCTAAGCTCGAATAAAGCGCGGCTTCCCCCTCTGGAGTCCAACCTTCCGGAGTGAATTCTGAAGGATAGTGAACGTTCTTGCCGAATGGATGGGTATCCTCGACCCGTTGAATCTCACCTTGCGGCCATCGGCTCTTAAAAGGCTTGCCCTCCGCCTCAAAGAATGGTTCCTGCCAATCCTTGCGTAAGGGATGGCCGTGGAATCCGTCCCATAGGAGAATGCGTCTGAGATCCGGATGCCCCTCAAAGCGGATTCCTAAAAGGTCCCATGCCTCACGTTCCTGGAAATCTGCGCCGGGGTAGATCGAGACTAACGAGGGTACAACGCTATCGTCCCGCGGCGTCTGAATTTTAAGGGTAAGCGCTGGACCTCCAGCGCTCCGATAAAGATGGTAAACGACTTCCATCTTGTCATCCGGGAGATAATCGACCCCGGTAACCGAGGAAAGGTAATCGTAGCCCATATCGTCGCGCAAACTCTTTGCAATTTCGACGAGTTTGGCGGCTTCTACAATGTACCCATCGTATCCCTGGCGCTCGTCACGGGTAATGGCGCCGGGAAATTGCTCTTCTAAGGTATCCGTGATCTGCACCGTTTCTTTCTCTGTCATCGTATCTGTGACCTTTGTTGTAAATGGCGGCTACACATCCTGCGTGGTATCCGCTTCTTCTGAAAGAGCCTGAGCCTGTAGTTCCTTGAAGTTCGGGATATCGCGAGGGTCGATAAGATCCGGCCCGAGGATGGGGATAGGAATCGCC
>DAOUTT010000192.1 GCA_030668545.1 Anaerolineales bacterium
CCATTTTGGGATGGATGGCGATGACGATCCGCTTTTGGGGGGTATCAGGGTTGATCATCGTATTTATTATAAGCGCACGTCTTATCCTCTGCACACTCAGACGAGGGATTGGTCACAGGATGATAGGTAGCCGCAGGCTCGACACCTGCCCGGAGAGTTATGCGATCGGTCTGGAGATAAATTCTGCGCTTTGCGCAAGGTTCCCAGGGTTTGTAAAAGGTCCTTCTGTAAAGCGTGGGTGTACTGAAGCTTGTATGCGCTATCGGCATATTTGAGTATGCCATAAGCAGGACGCTTTCCCGTGGTCGTTTCAACCAGGTGGCAGTAGGCGGCTAGTTGGAGGACGTGCGAGCGATGAGGCCTCTGGGGAGCTCGACCGGATTTCACCTCGACCGGGATGCGGCTTCGGCCCCGCTGAACGAGGTAATCAGGTCGCCCGGTCAGTCGTAAATCGGGGTCATACAGAGGTTCGCTAACAGGAATTAAACGTGAAGTGTCGAGAGAGATCAGGCGTCCGGCGGGGATTCCCAGCACCTTTAAGCGCCGTCGGCTGGATAGTATCAGCAGCACTCCCAACATCAGCAATGACAGGATAAGTGCCGGCATAGGTCATCCAGAGAGGGTTGAAACGAAAGCGATGGTGGCCAGGACCATGGCGGTGAGGATGGCCAGGATTCCAAGGGTTCGGATCCACCGCCAGAGAACAACCTGCAGCCCATGATGCTGGTGCCATTGTGTTCCCTGAGCAAGGGATTCTATGTTATCGGGTGGAATGTCAAGGCGCGAGTACCACCATGCCCGTTGGCAAAACACGAAAGATGCGATTTCAGATGCCCGGAGTGTTTGTGCGCGCAAGATTCAGATTTCCTTAAGCCGCTTCTCGACAGAAAGCAGGGCGCGCTTCAACTCCCCCTGCTGGAACGTTGTCGTCAGGTCGCCCCGGGTCCGTTCGGTCACGCCCCGCACCATATCGGTAATCCGCCTCAGATTGTGGGTCAGGGCGTCGGGGAAGTCGATCGTGACAAGCAGGCCGTAGATATCATCCATCATTTCCAGGAGGCGCTCCGCCTCTGCCAGGTCATCGCGGCGCAGGACGTCGAGGGTTCGACGGCGGAGTTCACCCACCGCTTCGCCAAGACCTCCCAGATAGGGAACGAACCCTATGCGCAGTTCTTCGGGTTCGGGGAGCGATTCGCCGGCGACGAGCCGGTACACAATACTCGCCTCGGCAAACTCCTTAAGTGCTGACTGTGTGTATCCCGCTTTGTAGAGATCAGGAAATGGAGCCAGTTCGGTGCTCAGCAGATCGACAAGTTCTGATGCTTCTTTGATGAGATCTTTGGCGAGTTCAAATTCCTCGCGATGAACGGCGCGGATGGCTTTAGAGCAAAAACGGATGAGCGAGCGCGAGCGTTGCAGGGCCTGGTCGCGCGCGGTGTTTTTTTCTTCCAGGTGTTGTCGAATTCGGTCGCCGATTTGATCAAGATTTTTCATCAGATCCCTCGTCTTCAGTTTCGTCTGAATGCGGTGTAAAAAGCTGGTCGGCCAGTGTACTGCTCTTGGGCAGTTCAATTTCGCCATGCTGGGATTCGAAACGTCCCATATGATCGTTGAGCGCACGAAGAAGCAGCTTGGCATTAAAAGCAGTCATCACCACGCGGGCCTGCACACGAGCCTGTGGAATTTGGGGCATGACCTGCGCCAAGTCGATCACGATCTCAGAGCGTGAATTTGTGATAAGGGCAAAGTTGGCGTAAGTGGGCGTTAAATCGGCGGGAAGGTGGACAGGCATGCGCCCGCTGACATGCGGCTTCTGTGATTTTTTTGTCATGGATCGTCTCCGTGGGATAACAGACCTGCTCCACCGATATTGCATCGATGGAGCAGGAGCCGGTCGTCCCCCTAAAAGGGGATATCGTCTTCCGATTCGGGTGCCGCGGCGGGCTGCCCTTGATCGGCGTCGAACGGCGCATCGTCTCGCCCGCCCAGGAATTTTACGGTCTCCGCGGTCACCTCGAAAGAGGCGCGGCTTTGCCCGTCATTACCTGACCACATCCGTGGATTGCCGGATTCGTCCGGGTTCAATCGGCCTTCGACAAGAACCGGGCGGCCCTTGCGCAGATACTCGTTACAAGCCTCCGCCGACTTACCCCAGACCGAAACGCGGAACCAGATCGTCTCTTTGACAGATTCGCCGTCTGACTTGGTGTACTGCCGGTTGGATGCAACCGACAGGTTGGTGACCGCTTGCCCGCTAGGCGTGTAGCGCATCTCGGGATCGCGGCCGAGGTTACCAACAAGAATCAGTTTATGGAACATTGGGAACTCCATTCCGATGGGGAGTGTCTTTAGTTACGGCCCGGGTGGCCGTGAAAGCATAAAATGCGCCCATCGGTGACTAGAACAATTGTACTATTATTGCTCTCTCATGTCAAGAGTCAACTATTAAATTGGGTGCAGCCGGGCTTACTCCGAACCTTCAGAAACCATCGTCATGGTGTAGAAAGATTCAAGGATGGCGCTGGAAATTTCTTCGCTGGTGGGGAGTGGCCGACCGTCGCTGTCGAGGAGAAGCGGTACAAGTTCCAATTCACGCACTCCGTGCTCGTCGATCCAAATATTCAACAACCCCGTCTCCGGGGGACCACCATCTTCGAAAGCGAAGTTACCAAGCCCATAGGCGATCACACCATCACGGTTTAGTTCAATAGGCTGTAGAACATGTGCGTGATGCCCGATCACGAGCACCGCGCCAGCCTCAATGGCGGCATGAGCCGCGGCTACCTGGGGCGGACTCGGTTGAATGACGTTCTCGTACCCGCTGTGCAAGATCACCACTACGAGGTCGGCTTGCGAGAGGGCAGCGGCGACATCGGTTCGGATGCGATTTGGTTCAGCCCATGCGACCCCGGCATAATTCTCGCCAGCGACCCATGTCCGGGTGTCAAAACCCCGATATTCAACAGGCACGTCTACGTAGGCCAGAAAGGCGAGCTTGACACCATTCATCTCGAGGATGACAGGGCGGTGAGCGGCGGCATCATTTACTCCCGCGCCGACAGTGTTAATACCGCGTGATTCCAGCAGTTGTATTGCTTGTATCAACGCATCCTCGCCGAAATCCATGGCGTGGTTGTTCGCCAGAGAAAGCAAATCGAATCCTGCCAGAGATAAGGTCTCGACCGTCTCGATTGGAGCACGGAAGGTATAGCCTTTGTCCTCGGGGGCGCCCAGGTCACCGAGCGCCGATTCGAGATTCCCTATAGTTATATCAGCGGTGGAGAGTGCGCCTTCGACCTGCGCAAAGGGGTAGCTCACATCGCCGGCAAGCACTGCCTCACCGAGCGCACGATCCAGCATTACATCGCCTACTGCCACAAGATGAATGACCGGGTCAAGTGTCAGTTCCTGTATTAACCACGGGGCCAGTTCTTCGGCAGCACCCTCGAAACCCGGTGAACTGTGCAGAGACCACTCATCCCGCAGCGTGTAATCCGGATCGGAAGGATGGAGCCCATCTACCAGGAGCGACCTCATATTTGGGGTGATTTCCGACCAATCCATCACCGCAACATACGGGCTGCCTTCCGTAAGGATCTGTTCCGCCTCGGGCAGTGAGATCTGCACCCACGAGCTTGAGAGCGGGACCGCAAGTACAAGCGGTCGGCTCCCGGCCGGGACACCACCCGAATCGTGTAGTAACGCCAGGTTGAATATGTCTTGCTGGATGTTGTCGCTCAGCTCGGTTGATGACGTGACAGCCCATTCCCAGTTCGATCCTGTCCCGGTTAAGTGCTCGACGGCTAGCTCGGCGGCCTGTGCCCATTGAGGCGGTACACCGAGGAGTAAAGGTTGTGGGGGCGCTGGTGTGGGAGTGGGCTCGGGCCGGGGTGGATTATTCGTTGGTGTGTGAACCGAAGGACGGGCTTGCTCCTCAGTAGGAGCTGCAACCGTTTCCAGTGTTGAGACCGGGGTCGGGATTAATTGGCAGCCCGATAAGGCCAGCGCCGTCATGAGAAGGATGGTCGAGGGTAGTTTCGTGTGTCGTCGCAGAGCCATCAAATTCATAGAAATGCTTTCACGCCCAATGAGAGAAAAATCGATTTCCAAAGATTATACGACTGTTTGGTTCATACGCCCGTGGGGGACCACGCGCGCATCAGCGAAAGAGAGGAAGAGAAACGGGGGCGGACTGTAGGTCCGCCCCAGCTATTAATCAAGAGATTTTGTATCGGTGGGATTTTGGTTACTGGCTGTAATCCAACGGTTCGAGTTCCTCCTCGACGACCTTGACGACTAAATCGTCGAGAGAAAGTACGCTGTAGTCATCGACATGGTGGGTTGTGTCATCTCCTGGACCTCCGCCCGCCCCGTAGGTGAGGAAAAGGAACTTCCCCGCGGTCATCTGGGCTAACTGGCGGAAGATGTACTCCCCCTGGTCGTCGAGCCCGCTCGAGGCGAGCGGGAAGATCTTGATGCCGTCTTCGGTGGCGTTGAAGATCTCTTGAGCGTAATCGTAGTCTTGACTGTAATCGAGATGCGGTGGGGCATCGGCGATCAAGAAGATGAGGCTGACCGTCTCTTCGACGCGCCATTCCGGAAGGTGAAGCGCGCTGTGCAAGCCCTCGTTCATACTCTCGGGGTAATCACCGCCGCCTTCAGCGATGACCTGCGCGAGCTCATCCGTGAATGCATGGATATCAGACGTAAAATCGAAAGTTCGGCTGATGAAGAGATCGCCGCGATCGCGGTAGATCGTCATCCCGAAGCGCACATTTGGAGCGGAGGGTAAGGCGTGAATGCGTTCCGATACGCTGATCATATTATCTTTGAGCTGCTGGATCTCATCGCTCATGCTGCCTGTGGCGTCGATCAGAAAGAGCACATCCAATCGAACAGGGTCGGTCGCCGAGCGTGCGTCAAGCGTCAGATTGTGCTCGCGAGTCTCGCCATCGATATCAAGCGAAACCTCGCGACCATCCTTTTCGGCTTGGATGAAGTAACCCTGCGCCTGGCCACCGTC
>DAOUTT010000015.1 GCA_030668545.1 Anaerolineales bacterium
AAGGCGGTCTTCTCCGACGATCTCTTCCTGACCTTCGAATTCATCCAAGGTGCGCGGCCGCATGCGTGCGGCGAGCGGGGCTTCACGGGAAATGCGATCCTTCATCGCGTGGTCAAAAAGGTCCATTCGGCCATTGTACCATCGGCCGGTGCGGAGCTGAGAACCCCGATATGTTGAGGTGGATTTTTGGTATCTGCCGGGTATGTTAGAATCCGCGGATTACCGGACTAGCCCTGCTCGTTCTGGATGCACAGATGTGTTGAAATGAAAAAGACTGGCATTGTCACCTCCAGCCAGGACGACTAAAGAAGTGTTTAAGGACTGCAAAAGGTATTGGATCCGAAAACTATGACTTGTATGTTGCTCTTGGCCTCTGCTTCACCTCGCCGCCGTGAGCTAATGGAATTGACCGGCTGGGATGTGGAGATTTGCCCGGTTCCGGTTGACGAGATGGTTCAGATCGATGAGCGGGCGGAGGCGCTGGCGATCCGACTTGCGCGAACGAAAGCTCGGGCAGCCGCAGTCGAGTGTCCTGCCTGCGAGCTCGTCCTCGCCGCTGATACTGTCGTGGTAGACGGCGGCACGATTTTAGGCAAACCGGTGGATGCAGTTGATGCTGAACGGATGCTTCTTTTGCTCCGGGATCGTGAGCATGAGGTCATCACTGCGCTGGTATTTCTCCAACCAGCCAGCGGAGAAGAAATTGTTCAGACGTGCAAAACTGTCGTTCCTATGCGGGCATATGACAGGAAAGCGCTTCAGGCCTACATCGCCGGCGGTTCACCGCTTGACAAAGCCGGCGCATATGGGATACAGGACCGCGAATTCAACCCAGTGGAACTGAGCCAGATGCGGGGATGTTTCGCGAATGTGATGGGGCTCCCTTTGTGCCACCTGCAGCGTGCTTTGGGACGCTTGGGGCACGATCTGACGGTCGATCTCCCTACTCGCTGTATTGCCTTTACGGGGTATGATTGTAGCGTCTACCAGGAGATCCTGAGAGGTAAATTGTGAGACGAATCCCGATCCTGCTTCTAATTTTAGCGATGCTCATCAGCAGTTGTGGACTCTTTAGCCCCACTGACCCGGGGTCGAACGGGACACCTACGCTCCCAGATCCTATACAGACGACTGAGTCCGCGCCGGATCCAGATGCAGCCGCGCAGCACTTCTTGGATACTTGGAAAGCGGGCGATTATGCGAGGATGTACGCGCTCCTCAGTCCCCTTACGCAGGATGGGTTGAGCGAGGAGGACTTCACAAATCGTATTCAAGAGATCATGCGGGGTGGGGCGTTTGTGGACGTCGATTTTCAAATCGTATCCGCTCTAGTGCACAGCCCACAGCACGCTGAGGTGCGGTATCACATCGTTCTCACAAGCGCGGCTGTAGGCGAGATCAGCCGTGAGACGCGTATGGACTTAACGCGCTCAGCTGGTGAGGACTGGCGGGTAGCCTGGACCGACGCTATGATTTTGCCCGAACTCGAGGGGGGCAACGGTTTGAGTCTCACCGCTATCACGCCTACGCGCGCGAATATCTATGACAAGAACAACCAGGCGTTCGCTGCACAGGCGGGCGCGGGGCAGGATAACGGCGCCGCATTGTGGATCGTCCCGAATGAGATCGGTGATGAGGACGCCGAGGAGACCATGCTCTCAACTCTGAGGCGCCTTTTTGTGTTGGCGACCGTAGATCCGATCCTCGAGCGCTACGATGCCAACCGCGACACAGATTGGTTCACCCCACTAGGTGTTGCCCCTTATGAGGATTACAACACCGTCGGCGGTCTGCTTGCAGATGTGGGCGGCGTTCGCGCGCGCACGTATAGCACTCGCTACTATTACGGCGGTGGTCTCACGCCATTTGCAGGGGGAGCATCGCCACATGCTGTGGGTTTTGTGAGTCAGATTCAGGAGGCCGAATACGAAGACCGCTTGGCGCTGGGTTATCAGGGTGATGAGTTCGTCGGCCGGATCGGTATCGAGGCGGCGTTTGAAGATGAGCTACGCGGTGTGCCGGGGGGGACGCTCTACCTGGTCGATCCGAATGGTCAGGTGATGCAAGTGTTGGCTTCCCGCGATCCCGGTTTGCCCTATGCAGTGTATACGACGCTCGACCGTGATCTGCAAGAAATCGCGCAGCGGTCGATTGAAGGTTTCGAGGGCGCTGTCGTCGTTTTGGAACGCGACACCGGTGCGGTGCTTGCCATGGCCTCCTCGCCTGCGTTCGACCCCAACCTTTTCGATGCCCAGAACCCTAATGGAGCGAATGGCGGTTACCAGATGTTGAACACTGCCAATCAGCCCTATATCAACCGCGCCACACAGGGACTCTACGTCCCAGGATCAGTATTCAAGGTCATTACGATGGCCGCTGCGCTGGAGACGGAGTATTACGAACCCGACACAATCTACAACTGCGGCCTGGAATTTCATGAGCTGCCGGGATGGATTGGCTACGATTGGCGCGTCGAGAAAGAGCTACCTGCTGCGGGTGAGTTGACCCTCCAGGGGGGCCTGGAGAAGTCTTGTAACCCCTGGTTCTATCACATCGGTCTGGATCTCTATGTCAAAGGTCTCCCCAGCGCAATTCCGGATATGGCTGCAGCATTTGGATTGGGAGAGCTGACCGGTATCGAGATCGGGGAGGATGCGGGGCAAGTTCCGAGCCCGGAGAACAGCGCCGAAACACTCGGAGAGGAGTGGGAGGCGCGGCATCCAGTGCAGCTGGCGATCGGTCAGAGTGCTCTTCTGGTGACGCCTCTCCAGGTCGCTAATTACGCTGCCGCGATAGGGAATGGGGGAACACTTTATCGTCCGCAGCTGGTGTTGGCGATAGAGAATGCCGAGGGCGACGTGCTGCACGAGTTCGTGCCGGATCCAACATCGCAGCTTCCGGTGAGCCCGGAGAATATTGCGGCGATCCAGGAGGCGATGGTAAACGTTGTCGAGAAGTCCGGGGCAACCGCTTACCGTAAGTTCCTTGGCCTAAACCTCAATGTCGCCGGGAAGACGGGCACTGCATCTACGGATGGCACGGGTGATCCGCATGCCTGGTTCACTGGTTATACCTACGAGGAGAGAGAGGACAAACCCGATATCGCCATAGCGGTTATCTTGGAAAATCAGGGTGAGGGCTCGGATTGGGCTGCACCAGTCTTTCGGCGAATCGTCGAGACATATTTCAAGGGTCGACCGCTTACGCTCTATCCCTGGGAGTCTCGTATCTGGGTTGAGAGGACTCCGGAGCCGGACGAAGAAGCCGAGGAAACTCCGGCCCCATGATAAATTCTGAAGCCGATCTTCTCCCCGGGCTGATTGTTAAAGCCCAATCCGGAATTTTCGACGTTGAAACCGAGCAGGGGATCATACCTTCGAAATTGCGCGGCAGGCTCATGAAGGAACGGATGGAGAGCGATGCCGCTGCGCTCGGCGATCGTGTTTTGATAAGCAAGCAGCCGGAGGGCTTGGCGACGATCGAAGTCGTAGAGGAGCGTGTGCGTGTGCTCTCCCGCAAGTCGCCGGGCCGCTCAGAAATCGAACAAGTTCTGGTTGCGAATCCGGATCAAGCTGTCTTCGTCTTCGCGTGCGCCGATCCTGAACCTAATTTCCGAATGCTGGATCGCTTGCTCGTCGTTGCCGAACGAGAAGAAATTCCGGCTTTGATCTGCGCTAATAAGATCGACCTGGTTGTTCCGCGCACTGCCAAGCAAGCCTTCGGTATTTATCCGAAGCTCGGTTACCCGGTCCTTTACACCTCGGCTCAGACCGGGAAGGGCGTTCGCGCCGTTCACAAGGCGCTGCAGGGAAAGATCTCAGTTCTAGCGGGTCCTTCGGGCGTAGGAAAGACAAGCCTGCTTAATAAAATCCAACCCGGATTAGGATTGCACACGAGCGAGATAAGTCAAGCCACAGGGAGAGGACGGCACACGACGGTCGTCCCGGAGCTCTTGAAGCTTGAGGGGGGGGGCTATGTGGCAGATACCCCTGGTCTGAAGGCTTTTGCCCTCTGGGACATCGAGCCGGAAGAGCTCGACGCCTATTTCCCAGAGATCCGAACGCTGGTAGCTGGGTGCGAGTTCAGCGATTGCACCCATACCCATGAACCAGGCTGCGCCGTGAGTGTTGCTCTTGAGAATGGAGAGATCGATCCGGAACGCTACGATTCCTACTTGCGTATGCGCTCTGGAGCCCTTGAGTAGATAGTACCCCGGTCCTGTTGCACCAAACGAGAGAAGTATCTAAGCTTGTAGATGGTTCGTATAGCCAAGAAAGGGGCTCCTCCATCAGGATACGCCGCGTCCTGCCCTATTGCATTGTTTTAATACTACTGCTTGGCATTGGGCTACCAGTTATGGCCCAGAGTTTGTCTGGTCGCTATTACTCTGAGACCGGGCATACAATCGATGCCGAGTTCGTCGAGTATTTCGACAACCATGGCGGTCTGGGCATTCTCGGCTTCCCCATCACAGATGCTTTTGTGGATTACTGGACTGGATTGGTGATCCAATATACACAGAACGGCCGGATGGAACTTTTCCCAGATCCAACCTCAGATGACATGCAGGTTCGCCTGAAGGAATTGGGAATTTTGTTTGTTGGCGACCGGGCATTGGATGTTGCTGATCCGCTCTCCATCAGGTCTAGCGCCGATTGTGAGTTCTACTCGCTTACGGGCCACAGTATCTGCTTCATGTTCCTGGATTTCTACCATGAGCATGGTGGACCAGAGCTATTTGGTTACCCTGTATCAGAATTCACCATTGAAAACGATCGCCTTGTTCAATACTTCCAGGGATTCCGGTTGGATTGGTATCCGGAAAATCCACCAGGGCAGCAAGTCCTGGTGGCACCTCTCGGACGGGTCCACTTTGAAGTGATGGATTACAACTACGATCTCCTGCGGCCAAAAGCTCCCAGCAATGCCATGATGTATGAAGTAGTTGAACTCCAACCACATGCTTCTGTGGCAAAACCCATCACCGGAAGTTCGGATACGCAGCTGGTGTATGTCGTCGTCCGTGATCAGAATCTCCTGCCGGTCTCATCTGCGGCGGTGACCCTTGTTGCGAATTTCCCTGATGAAGCGCGCACGCTCGTTTTCCCGCCTACCGACGATGCTGGTATCACCCAACTGGAAATTGAATTTGAGGGGCAGACGCCAGGTTCGCAGGTAGATTTGGATATCTATGTTTCATCGGGAACCGTTCTCACAAGGACGAGCGACTCCTTCCGTATCTGGTGGTAATTGCCAAACGAATAAATCAGGCGCCCACAACCGTGGGCGTTTTTTTATCCCATGGGGAGATCGGGATTTGTTAGGTGGTGGCGGGTTGACAAATGGGTTTCCCAACGCAGGTGATAGATCGTTGATAGGGGCGAGCCGGTGGCTCACCCTTACAGGTCTTGAAGGCGGATAGAGAGCGAGCCGACACATGGGGCGGGCACAATCGCACTCAGGGTTTGTAGGGTTGAATCCATGTGTGCACCCGAATTTTAGATCACCTTGAGATGTGTGTGTTAAACCTCCCGCAGGTTCGAAACCTGCGGGAGGTTGTAAAAGGTGCTAATCCTGGAGAGGTTTAACTCCGGGAGGAGAAAGAAACCCAAATTCGCTTGGTTGCCCATGCAACGTGGATGAGGGTTAAAAAAACAGGATATTTAATTGCCGACAACGGAGAGGCTAGAGAGGTCTGAGGACGCGATCAACGCGAAGCTGCTTGAACCACAACGATGCGCCGCGCGGCATTGACTCGAGTGCTGCTTCCTGCCAGGCGCGGATGCCAAGGCCCTGAACTGTTTGCGGTCGATAACCGACAGCCCGCCAGGCGCCGACGTGTTGGGCGAGGTAGGGCGGAAGGAAAAGCAGCGAGGCTTCACTCTGAAGTTCTATGGAAGCGGTCTCAACCTCATCCATTAATGCGGGGATGGCTTCATCAATGGCTAGACCGGATACGAAGTAAAGTTCATCGATACGCGTGATCAGGTTCTCGACCTGCCAACCGGCGATGCCAGCAATCTCGTCTTTACGAATAATTAATAGGAATGCTTTCTCACCGAAAGCGGCCATGACATCCTGCCGCGTCATGCGTTTCTTGCCGTGGGTGACGTGGGTGATGAAGCGAGCGATGTCATCCGCGTCTTGTGGTCGACCGCGGCGGACGATAAGTTCGCCGGGTTTTACAACGGGGGGCTCGGGCAGCAATGGTTCTTCGGGTTTGGGCAGATCCCCCCATGCTTCTTGGACCTGATCCCAGGTATTTTCGAAAGAGCCATTATTGCGGATCATCGTCTTGGCAGCGCGAAGCTTGAGCGCCTGAGGCGATTGTGCCGCGATCCTCTGCCTCGCAGCCGCCTCTGGCATCTTGCGTTTATGCATCAAGCGTGCGATTTGCAGTTCCGCCGGCGCATCAACAACCCAAATCGTATCGCAGCCAGCTGCCAGATCTGATTCGAGAAGCTTGATCGCTTCGATGACAACGATGCTTTGCTTGGCCCGACGAATGAGAAGGTCGATCGCTTGTGCGACGAGGGGATGAACAATCACTTCCAACCGTTCCAGGGCCATCGGATCAGAGAAGGCAATCTTCGCTAATTTCTGGCGGTCGATCTGCCCCTCTTCATCGAGAGCCCATTCCCCGAAAGCTCGAAGAACAAGAGGATAACCGGGAGCGCCTTTTGCTATGGCGCGATGTGCGAGAGCGTCGGCGTCGATGCCGTAGCCGCCAAGGTGCTCGAGCATCTTGCGTACGACGCTCTTGCCCGTTGCGATATTTCCGGTCAGACCGATGACGTACTTACCAGGCCAACGACTCACTAACCCGCCTCCAATACGTTCCCGTGAAATTGATTTTAGTCTCTGGCAATGGGCTTGTCAAAGAAGTCGATCTTAATGAAGCCGTGTTTGATATACCTGTGAACCGACTGCTAGATATAGATCGTTAGGAGGTCCGAGGGTCATGGCGGATATCTCCTCTTCAAAAGGTTCCATGGGCATGAATTGTCCCTGATAGACAAGACGCAAGCTGTAATGGAATACGCTGTTGCTGAGCAGGTCGAGAAAGTAGAGGGAAGGTTCTGGCGGAGGGGAATAGTCCAGCTCAACGGGAACCGCACCTGGAATCTGCGCAGTCGACTCCCTCCCCGGTCGATTGTCCTGGAAGTAGGGTTGCGGGTCACATTCGACACGTATCCTGCCGCCTTCATCCACTGATCCGGTAACGGTGCGGCGACAACGGTCCAGCCGACCATCCGCATAGAGGATAATTAGTTCGTCATGTGCCATGGCCAGATCTATGGCCCCTTTAAGCTCGCGCACCTCTTCAACAAAGAACATTTCAGGAACGCCGCTGAAGAAACCGCCTGCGGCTTCATAGATCCACACTGCGTTCATCACCGGGTCGAGCACATATAGGCTGTCCCCGTAAACATCTATCGCCTGTATCCGGCCCCAGCCGATGTCTGGCGGGGTGAGCTGTGCGATAGCAGGCTGACGGTCGGGGGCGCAGTAGAGCAACGTTCCGTCCTCATCTATCGTCACCACGCCTTCCATGCCAAGGGCGCCGGGCGCGGGCTGCAGAACGAAGTCAATGGGGGCCGCCAGTTCCTGCGAGACAGTCGCAGTACCCAGGCATTCAAAAGTCGTATCGATTTCATAGCCTCGCTCGGGTGTACCCCAGGCATGTCGGATGATTTCATGTTTGCTATCGAGCACGTATAGATCGGAAGCGGAGGCGGCTATCCCGGTAATCTTAGAATCGGAGCCGAAGCCGCCGCTTACGAGTGGTCGGAAATCGAGTCTGGATACCAGGTTGATGGTGTCAAGCGCCAATTGGACCTGTTCACTGAGCACCTCAGATTCCGAACTTGTGCCATAGCTCTCCGCCATGCTGAGCATCTTGGCCGCGTTTTCCCACTCGCCGCGTGAAGTCTCGTCAAGCGGGAGAGTTTGGGCTGTCATAACGAATGTCTGTGCTTGATTAATATAGGACAGAAATTCTTCCTTACGGCCCTTTCTAACATAGACCAGCGAGGCAATGGTCACAATAATTAATGGGATGGCGATGGCGGTGCCAACAAGCATTTGGCGGGATAACGCATCGGGATGGAGAGGTTCTGAAATGCCCGGGACCAGACGATTAAGAGTCTGCGATAAGAACGTCAGGGTTCGAGCAGTTAAGGATTTTAAACCGAGTGTAAGAGGGGCGATGTAGCTACTCAATTGGACTCGGCGTGTGCCTCGTTTGACCGTCCCGAATCGCTCCTGTGCCGATCTTTCCGCCTGCAGGGGAGTCTCCCCGGAGGGCGTTGCTGACTGAAAGGATGGTTGGAGACCGGCTCTACCGGGCGGCACGATGCGCGCCAGGAGACCGGTTAAATCGTAGCTGCTGGCGGCGACAAGGCGGTCTATTGCTTGCTCGAGGTCGAGTGTTGCCAGACCTGATAGGGTTGCGTCGGACCACAAATCGCTTGGCGTAGTCGTAAGAATGAGAAGATCGTTGGGCTGTGATTCGAAGTGATAGAAGCGGATGTGAGGCGCCAGGCTGATTCCAAGCGGCCGTTCCGAAGCCTCCATCGAGCTTTGACGATTGACTGCGCCAGGGCGTACGAGTATTACCTGCCCGACCCCGCTCTGACCAAAATAGAGATCTTTGCCGCGCAGGACTGCGCTCATCAGATTACCTTGATAATTAGTAGGTTCAGACTCATCTTGATTAGCGTCTACTAGTTGATCGTTTACCAGTGCAGCTGTCTCTCGCAGTGCGGAGGTTACAGAACCTGGCGTGCCGTAATACGCGTCAGCAGCCATGCGTACGAGATGGTCAAGATAACCAGGCGAGACGGGTCGGGAGGATTGCAGCGAGAGATTTAACAAGAGGAAATCATCTCCGCGCCCGCGGGCAGTTCGTCGAGGCGCGGTTAACGCGAGAGTTCCTGGGGGGGAAGTCAGGCGAGCTGCGCCGCCGGCGATATGAATTAGAGCGATATCTGTTTCGAACGTTTGAGCCATGGTATTTATTGTACCGAAACGGGTTAGACGATGCAATCAGAGATGCAAGAACATTGCCGCGGCTGGTACAATCCTAGCTGTTCCGCAAAGATATCCCCATGATGAATATCCAGTTCCTTCACTCAGACCAATCCTTCTCTGAACTCTCTGATATTTGGGAAGCGCTGCTTAACACCTCGGGCACGAATACGCCATTCCAGCAGCCAGGTTATTTGGACGCCTGGTGGTCGACGATGGGAGGCGGCGAGTGGGATGATGGAGAACTTTGGCTCGGTGTGGGGAAGGTGGAGGGCGGGGAGATTGCAGGGATAGCCCCATTATTTTCTAGTAAAGATCGAAATGGTCGCCCTTCGATCCTTTTTGTCGGAAGTGTAGAAGTTTCTGATTATCTGGATTTCATCGTTTCAGAATCCGCCACAGAGGAATTCGTCGATGCTCTGCTGGGATCATTAGATGTTGAAGGACCAGAAGGATGGGAGGTTCTCGATCTTTATAATCTCCCAGAGGGATCATCTACAGTGCAAGCGCTGCAACGCTCGGCGGAGAAACGCGGGTGGCGAGTTGAAAAGGAGCGAATCTCGCCGGTGCCATTCGTGGCACTTGCGGATAGCTGGGATGCATATCTCCAGGCGCTAAACAGTAAACGACGCAAAGAAGTCAAACGCAAACTCAGGCGGGCAGGAGAATATCCAGCACGCGTCAGTTGGCGGATTGTCGATGGAGATTCACTGATTGAACCCGAGATCGATCTTTTTCTCAGCCTTATGCAGAACGACTCGGAGAAACGAGCCTTCCTAGCGGATAGGATGATGGAATTCTTTCACCGCCTAGCTCTGGTCTCACATGAGCGAGGTTGGCTTCAACTAGCTTTTCTTGAGGTCGGAGGGGAACCTGTATTTGGCTACATGAATTTCGATTACGATAATAAGCTCTGGATTTACAATTCCGGCTTCAACCCCTCGCATCATGAACTCTCCCCGGGCTGGGTTTTAATGGCCGATCTCATTCGTTGGGCGAGTGACCATGGCCGAACAGAGGTCGATTTCCTGCGCGGCGACGAGGATTACAAGTACCGCCTCGGAGGCGTCGACCGCCATATCGTCCGTCTGACAATCGAACGCTAAACACTGCGCAAGAGAACAGGAACCACATGCAGATATGAGCCTACTCGGGGGTGGACTCATCCTGTTTGGGGTCGCCTGGGTTGAACGTGCGGGAAGGGCGTAGATCGCTAGATATAAGTCGACAAACTGCGTTGAAGGTTTCCTACGGGGACCAGGGCCAGAACCCAAACCACCAGACCGCGCCGAGCGCCAGAGCGGTGACGAGGATCAGTATCAAACTGCTGACTGCGGCGGCAAGCAGGCACCCGAATTTTGAGCGAGGCCTCTCTTGATGTTTGCCCTTCGGTGCCGCGAGGATGACCAGTGTAATGTTGTCGTGGCCACCGTGGTCCAAAGCAAGATCCAGAAGGGATGCGGCAGCTTCTTCCACGGGCTTTTCTTTGAGAGCTTGATAGATTTCTAGATCGGTCACCATGTCGGTGAGACCGTCAGTACAGAGCAATAATCGATCCCCTCGCTTTAGGTA
The DNA here is from genome assembly GCA_030668545.1 of Anaerolineales bacterium. Lineage (GTDB taxonomy): Bacteria > Chloroflexota > Anaerolineae > Anaerolineales > E44-bin32 > E44-bin32. Next base: position 10,603 of record DAOUTT010000015.1, read on the forward strand.
CATCCCCTGGTTCGAGATCGCACGGCTGTCGTTCTCACCATCCTCCAACGACATGCGAATATCCGGTTCGGGAAGCTGCTTGCCTCCGATATGCCGTCTGATGACGTGCGCTTGCGGGTGGTCCTTCGCATCTTCGGGTGAGATAATGTTGTAGTCGATCGCCTCTTGTACCCAGGTGTGATCAATCGATATCTGACGTAATCGACCCTGCCGCAGTAGATAAATGCGACTGTCCCCAACCGTAACAGTATAGAGTCGCGGTCCAACGATAAATGCAACTGCCGCCGTGGATCCCATCCCAGCGAGATCCGCAGACTCGGCTGCATTTGTCGAGACCACGCGTCCAGCTTCGATAATTGCCGATTGGAGACATGGGAGCGGGTCACCGCCTTGGAAAGTTGCCACCCCCTGGGTGATTGTTTCCACAGTCAACTGTGCAGCGACATCGCCTGCCTTGTGACCGCCGATTCCGTCAGCGACGATCGTCAATAGCGCCGGTGTTCTGTTCTCCTCAACATGGTATGCCATCACGATGTATCGATCTTCGTTGACGTGCCTTTTATTCCCCATGTGGGTGCGGGCAGCATAGGCCATGTGAGATTGTGGGTCAGCGATCACGAGTGTTATTTTCCTCCGGCTCCAATGGGTCTTCACCCCTGGATTCAAGTTTATAAACGTGGATTATACGACGATGGGGGGCGATTGGCCGTATGAATTTAAAATAAGCGCGTCCAAAGTGAATACGATCCCCGTCCGACAATAGTAGCCCTTCTTCAGGTATTTCTTTGTAGTTCACCCAGGTGCCGGCGACGGAACCTTGATCTTTGAGTAAATAGCTGCCGTCAACTTGACGGATGAGGCGGGCGTGCATTCTGTCGACGGAGGGGTCTTCCAATGGCACTGCAGTGAGCGAGGGATCACTTCCGATGAAAATGTCCGTTCCAATCAAGGGGATACTCTCGCCGGTTGTTGTATAGGGTCCCATTGGGTGGAGGAAAGCCTCCGCGGGTTCATCAGGGAGATCGCGCCGCAATGAAGCTCTTCGATACGCGGTTACCGAACCCCCCTGAGCCTCGGCTTCAGCCGTCTTTATAGGACGTCGACCGTACGTAAGTAGGACGGCTGTCATGATGGTGCCGATGAGCAGGACTCCGAGGGCAAGGAGAAGAGAGCCCAATGCAGGCCGAATCGCCACGAGTCCGCGCGGGGGCAATTCAACTTCCAGTTGGACTCTATGGATATCTGATGCGCTCTCCTGCCCAAAGGAATCTACGACGAAAACCTGTATTGTGTGTTCCTCGGATTGAAGCAAGGGTCGAAGGTCCCAGACCAGACGCTCGTAAGGAGGTGCTTCGCTTTGATCTACAACGACTCCATCTATAAGCAGCTGGCTCAGTGTGAGTTCGCGCGGAAAGCCATCCGGGAAGGTCTTAGCGAATTCCAAGTCGATGGATGTAGGTTGAATTTCATCAAGCGGTGTGGATGGATCATCGGAGCTGCGCAAGATCTCTCGAGGAGGTTGGAGCAATGTGATTTCTGGAGGTTGAATCTCTAAGACGAAATTCCTGACGGCTGAGGCTGCCTCGGTGTCGTCGATAATAAGTTGAACCTTGACTTCATGAGGTCCGGAGTCAATGATTTGAGATATATAGTTGAGAGAGTACTGAGTCCGCTGGCTGATGACCAGGTCGATCAGTTGATCGAGTCCTTCATCATCGCTAAACAGGATAACTTGGCCACCCGTCTCCTCGGCGATCTGATTCAGGATAACTGCCTCGGGCTGATCTAGAACATCTTCTTCTCCCAATAAAACTGGGAAGATCGCCGTTTCATTACTTTGAGCGCGGGTGATGATATTCATAACGGTGGTGTCTTCGGGCGGCGTAGACAATGCAGTGAAATAAACCAGGTAACTGGGCATTCCGATATTTGGCGGTCTGTCCGCGGTGAAATCCAGCGCTTGGAAGAGAAACTCGTAGCCGGTTTCTTCGTCTGGGAAGGTTGGCTGATGGTGATCCAGAGCGGTTGCGAGGTCGACTGCTGCTCTACTATGGCTTTGAAGCGTGCCATCAATAGTGACCAGACTCAGGTCATCAATACCTACCCGATTGAATTCGGGACGCCTCCACCAGTCCAACAATACTTGTCGGGTGAGGTCGAAGCGTGAATCTCCTAAGGTATCTCGGATGCGAAGCCCGAAGTTTGTGTTCAATGCGAATACGATCCTGCTTCCTACCGTAGTTTCTCCGACCTCGATGCCGCTCGCCTCCGCATTCTCTTCGAGGATACGGAAGTTGTCGGACGTTAAGCCGAGGAGTCGGTCTCCCCTGTCATCTGTCACTTGAGCGAAGAGCGAGATTTTCGGGAAGGACTCGATGTTGAGTTCAGAGAGGTGCAGGCTGATATCCGTTTGCGCAAAAGCAGACGGGATAAGGCCTGCGCTGAGCAGTATTAGCAGCAGGAGAATCAGTAGGCGCCTGGATGTAGGGATGAGCATGGGGTCATTGTAGCACGCCGGTGTTTTTTAGATATTTGGGACTTTTCAGTTGGTTTACAGATGACCCGCGACCGGTGCTTTCGATTGTATGCTGATCATAGATCGGACTGGAAAGAGGTTGCGGACATGTCATATCTCAAGATGAGTGACTTGCAGTTTCCTGATCTTAGTAACCATCAAGGAAACACTCAATTGAAGGCGAGTCTGCCTGAGCGCTTGGTCCGTGTAATTCTCTGCGCTGGATTCTTCGCAGTCCTAGCAGTTGAGGTTTCGCTGCTAATCCAGGCCCTGGGAGTTTTTGGTTGAATGGAGTTGCCAACCATTAAGCCCGGCTGAAGCCGCCGCAGGGCTGGTTTATGCCGCGGTTGGTCTTTGACCGAGGGATATTAATTATATGCAAGGGGCTGTCCCATGAGGGCAGCCTTTTTCATATGATTTTCTTTTCTTCCCCCTAAATCCCCCAAAGGGGGACTGTGGGGGACTCCACTCCCCCACACCCCCCGGATTAAACATCAAGCTCTCACCTCAGACCAACCATGCAAATCCTAGTATATGGAAATATCGTTAACTCGGACTCTTTATCCCATTGAAACGCAATCCGGAGTAGATTGGACAGAGCCCGGCTTCACAATTCGGGCGTATATAGATTGCATTACATAATCTGCCCTCGCACTCCCTGACAACGATCGGTTCAGCTTTGCGTCTCTAAGGAACTTTTAGCAGCGTTCATGTACATTGTGTTTCTTCCCACGCTGGTGATGGATTGTTGGTAGGGGCGAGCCGCCGGCTCGCCCTTACTGGTCTTGAAGACGGGAAAATAAAGGGCCGACACGTGGGTCGGCCCCTACAAGTTAATCCCCGATAAATCAGATCATTCCCACTCGATCGTCGCCGGCGGCTTGCTGCTGATATCGTAGACTACCCGGTTGACCCCATCAACTTCGTTGACGATACGTGTGCTGATCTGGGCGAGAACAGGAGCCGGTATTCGGGCCCAGTCAGCAGTCATGAAGTCATCCGTTGTCACAGCACGAACAGCGATGGTCTCAGCATAGGTGCGTTGATCCCCCATGACGCCAACAGAGTGCACGGGCAACAGCACAGCGAAAGCCTGGGCAATACGATCGGTTCCGGCAGGTGATTTTTTGGATTCGGTGACGGGACCCACCATTAAGTTCGCCGCATTAAGCTCTTCGATGACGATGCGGTCCGCCTGGCGAATCCGGTCTAAGCGCTCCATGGTGACTTGACCGAGGCAGCGAACGGCGAGGCCAGGGCCCGGGAAAGGCTGGCGATAGATGGCGTTCTCGGGGAGCCCGATCTCCAAGCCAACGGCGCGCACTTCATCTTTAAACAGATAGCGAAGCGGTTCGACCAGCTCAAGCGCGAGATCATCGGGCAATCCACCCACGTTATGATGCGTTTTAATTCGCTCAGCTACCCGGCGATCAGGTCCGCTTGATTCAACCACATCGGGGTAGATCGTCCCCTGGACTAAGAAAGCCGCATCACCGAATTCTTGAGCTTCTTCCTCAAAGACACGGATGAATTTCTCGCCGATACTCCGGCGCTTTACTTCAGGGTCGGTCACTGAATCGAGTGCATCGAGGAAAATCTCGGTGGCGTCGATGGATTTCAGTTTGGCGCCGAGGACGTCGACAAATGCATTAGCCACTTGATCGGGTTCACCGTGACGCATAAGGCCGTTGTTGACGAAAATACACTGCAGGCGGTCGCCAATCGCTCGGTGAACCAGGGCGGCGGCGACGTAGGAATCCACGCCTCCACTAACACCGGCGATGGCTTTTCCATCCCCGATTTGCTGACGGATCTGGTGAATCGCATCCTCGGCAATGGACGCCGGCACCCACTCGGGTTTCGCCTTGCAAATGTCCACAACGAAGGTGCGCAGGATCTCGTGACCTTCGGGTGTGTGCTGAACCTCAGGGTGGAATTGGATGCCATAACGATGATTGATGCTGTCGCCCATTGCAGCAATGGGCGAGTTTTCTGATCGGGCGAAGATATCGAAGCCGGGCGGTGGGGCTTCGATCCGGTCTCCGTGAGACATCCAAACCTGCTGATTACCTGGGTGGAGGAGCGGGTTCTCCTG
>DAOUTT010000080.1 GCA_030668545.1 Anaerolineales bacterium
TGATAATGCACTGGCCAGGCTTCTTTCAGTTAACGAGATCAAACGACGGATTGCTGAAGAGTTTAGAGATCATTTCTCCCTGGGGGATGTTTCTACATGGATCAGGCAGGCCTTTGATGAAGATGATTCGATTCCGTGGCGCAAAGCGCTTGAGAACAAGCTCGATCCCCGTTAATAGATCGTCTTCTTGGTCGGCAAGCACCGTTCTCGGGTCAAAGATAACCCGGTCATCCTCCACTCGAGCGATAATCGGTGGGTCCACCTCGCGCAACCGACCCGCGAAGGCATTCGGGTGCTTCACCTCCAGGGCGAGAAGCGTGGTGGGTAGGGTTTCCTCGGGAAGGCTGCCCCCTCCGACGGTTGAACGACCCGGGATGATTTCCCCCTGTCCCAGGTGATTTCTCCAGGCTGTAGCGCGTGTTTCTGTAGAATCCTCGGTGGCGGCGATCATCTGCCACACAGGGATTTCCGATGTTGCGTTCCCTTTCAAGTAATGCAGCAAGGTCGCGGAAAGCGCCGCTAGGCAGAGCTTATCGGGTCGCACGGCACGGGCGAGCGGTTGGCGGCGAAGTTTATCGATGAAACCCTTCTCCCCGGTCAAGATCCCAGCCTGCGGACCACCGAGTAGTTTATCCCCCGAAAATGCTACGAGTGAAGACCCTATTTGGAGTGATTCTTGCACGGTTGGCTCATGTCCCAGGCCGAACTGTGCTGTGTCGAGCAATGCGCCGGAGCCGAGGTCATCCAACACGGGAATGCCGCGGTGCTTGCCGAGCTCGACCAATTCGGTGAGAGAGGGTTCCGTAGTGAACCCCACAATCTTGAAGTTTGAATGATGAGCACGCATGATCAAAGCTGTTCGATCTTCGATTGCATCTTCGAAGTCTCTCAGATGGGTGCGATTCGTCGTTCCCACTTCGACCAGCTTGGCGCCGGATTGTTTGAGCACGTCCGGGATGCGGAATCCGCCCCCGATTTCGATGAGCTGAGAGCGGGCGATCAACACTTGTTTGCGGCGGGCGAGGCTCGTGAGCGCCAGAAGGACGGCAGCGGCGTTGTTGTTCACGACCAGCGCAGCCTCTGCTCCTGTAAGCCGAATGACCAGCGCTTCAGCGTGCATATCGCGCTTGCCTCGCTTGCCGCGCTGAAGTTCATACTCGAGCGTGCTGTAGCCGGTGCTGACGGAGAGTATCGCCTCCCGGGCAGGACGACTCAATGGGGAGCGACCCAGGTTGGTGTGGATGATGACGCCAGTGGCGTTGATCACCGATCGCAGCGTGGGTGTGAGCCAGGAGGTCAGCATATCGCCCGTTTGGTTGATGAGGGTTTGTTCATCCGGCGAGGGTGCCCCCTCAAGTACAGCCTGGCGGGTGAGGGCGAGCTGCTCCCGGAAGGCTTGAACGCAAAGAGCGTGGCCGTAAGCAGAAATGAGAGAAGCAGCTTGCGCATGGTTCAGGAGATGGTCGACAGAAGGGATGTCTCTCAAGCTCACCGATTCGGCCTCCATCTGCTGCGATCCAGCATCCGCAGGAACAACTCGATCGCAACCAGACCGAGCCCAAGCAGGATCGCGAGTGAGAGATTTAGACTGCGGTTGATCTGCAGCCAGACGCACAACTCGCCATAGAGCGCAACAAGCAGCGCCCTGCGCAGAAGGATCATCGCTGGCAGATCAGGCCCCTTGGCGAACCGGCGGTGAAGCAGCCAAATGAAGGGAAGCGTGGTGCCAGTGATCGCCAGAGCGAGCAGGAAGAAGAAGAGCCATCGTGGTCCCACGGTGGGGAGAGTGCCAACGAGCAGCAGAAATATACCCAACCAGCCGATGACGGCCAGAATAATGGCGGCGATCAACAGACTGCGATAACTTGAAGATGGTAGATCAAACATTCAATAACACCCTCTTAGGGTTTGTGGGAATTATAGCCCAGCGTCCATCGACGTGGAAAATCGCTGCGCGCGACCTGTGGGAGGGCCTGGGTTATAATCCCCCGCGAGATCCCATGTCACTTCTACAAGCGGTTGATCTAAGCAAGTCATATGGAGGGCAGGACGTCCTCCAGGGACTGACACTTTCTGTCTCCCACCAGGCTCGTATCGCGCTGGTGGGACCGAATGGTGTTGGCAAGAGCACCTTGCTCCGCATCTTGGCCGGGGTTGAGTCTTCGGATGAGGGTTCAGTTCAGCGCCCGCGAGGACTGCAAACTGGTTATCTCCCCCAGGCAACTGTGGATGGATCGCCCGGAGTTGGATCCGATGAGCAGACGCCCTGGGAAATTGGCTTGGAAGCCTTCCAGGACTTGCGCTCTCGCGAGGAGAAGCTTGCCGAACTCGAGATGTCCATGGCCGACCCACAGCTTGTGGACCAGGCGATGACGCGCTATGGGGCCTTGCAGGAAGCTTTTGAGCGTGATGGCGGGTACTTGTATCCAGCACGCATAAGGCAGGTTCTAAGTGGTCTGGGTTTTTCTATTAAGGATGACTTCCACCGGCCTATGTCCCAGCTCTCCGGCGGCGAGAGAACACGTATTCAGTTCGCTCGATTGCTGCTGGAAGACCCGGATCTGCTTGTTTTGGATGAGCCTACCAACCATCTGGATATCGATGCGATTGAGTGGCTTGAGCGATGGCTGCGTGATTGGCCGGGTGCTGTGATTGTTGTCTCACATGATCGTTTCTTCCTTGATCGAGTGGCAAATACAGTCTGGGATCTCACTCCCGCGGGACTTGAAACCTATCGAGGAAACTACTCCGCTTACGTCCAGCAGAGAAGTGAAAGGTTAGCAAACCTTTCAACTCGCTTCAAATCCCAGCAGGAGCATATCAACAAAGAGCGCGATTATATTCAGCGCAATATCGCTGGACAGAACACCCGCCAGGCGCAGGGGCGACAAAAGAGGTTGGATCGCATGCTGCGCGATGAGGAGATCAAGCTCCAGAAAAAACAGAGAACCGCCCACATTGCCTTTAAACAACCCAGCCGGTCTGGCGATCTTGTTTTGAGGACCAGCGATCTGGTCGTGGGTTTTCGAGAGGATGATCAGGCATTATTCGATGTTCCAGATATCACCCTCAGGCGCGGGGAATGCGTGGCGCTGATTGGCCCCAATGGCTCGGGCAAGACGACCCTGCTCAAGACGCTTCTAGAAGAAGTGGAACCGTTTACGGGAGAGGTCCAACTTGGCGCGAGTCTCCAGTTAGGATATTTTGAACAGGCGCAAGGTGGACTGCAGCCGGAGAGGACAGCCCTAGAAGAGGTGATGTCTGCGTCTTCAGAGATCACAACGTCAAAGGCGCGCAGCCTACTGGGCGGATTTTTATTCTCCGGCGGTGATGTGAAGAAAACCATGGCGGTGCTTTCTGGGGGGGAGCGCGGACGTGTGGCGCTGCTTAAACTCATCGTGCAAGGAGCGAATTTCCTTTTACTAGACGAGCCCACCAATCATCTTGATATTCCCTCGCAGGAAGCACTCCAGGAAGCGATTCGCTCCTTCCCGGGGACGATCCTGCTTGTCTCCCACGACCGCTATCTGGTCCAGGCGCTGGCCAGTCAGGTATGGGTTATTTCAACGGATGAGCGTTCATTGAGAGTATTTCCCTATGGATACCAGAGCTATTTAGATGCCCGCGAGCAGGAACGAGTCAAAGACTCTGACAGGGAGCAATCTTCCACACCAACCCAATGGAAATCTAAGAAACGACCTCCCAAGCCGCCCGATATTGCCGCCATTGAAACGCGCATTGCCGCCATCGAAACCGATATGGCACAGGTCTCCGTATCCTTGGGACACGCAGGGACAGACATGAAGGAACTTGTGAGGCTGGGCGAGAAATACGCCTCGCTAGAAGCGGCGTTAGAGGCAGAGATGCGGTTCTGGGAGCAAGCCGCTCGTGGGCAAGAACCAACGTGATATAATCCGCCGGTTCGATGAAACGTTTTCCTATTAAAGTTATATAACCCAGATAACCTAGAGAAAAATGTCAGTTAAAAAACGCACTAACTCGAGCAGAAAATCGTTCCCGACCTGGATGATACGAATCCTGGCGGGCACTTTTCTCGTTGGGGCGTTACTTTCTGCCTATCTCGTCTATGTTCTTGTGCGCGATTTGTCCGCCTCGTGGTCTGGGACGGGATTACCTTCTTTCGGAGCTCCGAAGACGCAGTCTGTCGACGATTCGGCGACGCCCACCATTCAAGTTCTTGAGACACTCCCTGACCCGTGGAGCGGGAATGAACGGGTTACCATTCTCCTGATGGGGATTGACCAGCGTGACTGGGAGAGCGGAGAAGGCGCACCGCGCACCGACTCGATGATGTTGGTGACGCTCGATCCCGTTTCAAAGACGGCGGGCATGCTTTCCATCCCCCGCGACCTGTGGGTTGAAATCCCAGGTTACGGCCACGGCAGGATCAACACCGCATATGTCTTGGGCGAGCAAGATCGCTTACCGGGGGGTGGACCCGAGTTGGCGATCAAGACCGTAGAGAAGTTCATGGGAGTGCCCATTCATTACTACATGCAGCTCGATTTTGGGGCGTTTGAACGCATGGTGGATGAAATCGGCGGTGTGGAGATCGACGTACCTGAGGAAATTGAAGTCGATCCGATCCTGACTCCAAATATAACTCTCGAACCAGGGAAACAAACGCTCTCCGGCGAGATCGCATTGGCTTATGCCAGAGCCAGGCATACCGAGGGCGGTGATTTTGACCGCTCAGCGCGCCAGCAGCAGGTTGCTTTGGCAATCCGCTCGCAGATTCTGCGTTTGAATATGATCCCAACGCTTGTGACAAAGGCTCCGGCACTCTACCAGGAGCTGGCTTCCGGCATACATACGAATCTAGCGCTAGACCAGATGATTTCGCTCGGTTTAATGGTCTTTCAAATCAATCCTGGAAACATCGGCCGCGCAGTCATTGGTCCACCTGAAATGGTGACTTTTGAGCGGGTTATCTATGGCGGAGAAGCGGCGGATGTCCTGAAACCCGTTCCGGATAAGATCCGCATGCTGCGCGATGAGATTTTCACCGCGACGGGGGCCATTGGCCCATCGGTTGATACAGGAGATCCGCAAGCTGCGGCTGAGGATGAATTTGCACGCGTGATCGTCTTGAACGGCGCAGGTCAGGAGGGGCTGGCCGGGCAGTTTGCAGATGCTTTGGGCGATCTGGGTTTCAATGTCACAGAGATTGCGAATGCTGACCGAATGGATTATCCGACGACACGCATTATTGACTACACGGGAAATCCTTACACGACCCAATACCTTGTTGACCTATTGGATTTAACTCAGAGCCAGGTGCTCTTCCAGACTCTTCCAGATGGCGAGGTCGATGTTGCCCTTGTAATCGGCTACGATTGGCAGGCGCTTTTGGCGAAATTGTCATCTGATTAAAAATTAATCTCAGCGGCAGTGAGCACGTAGAGTAGAGCTGGCAAATCGAAGGTTTAACTAATGGACTGGCAGGGAGCCAGTCTATTTTTAGTTTAGAGAGTGATTAGATGGGCAGCAACGCCGAAAATGAGACCAAGCAGCGCACCCGCTAGAACATCAGAGGGGTAGTGCACACCCATGGCGATGCGAGCAAGGCAGACGAGAAGCGCCCAAAGGGCCAGCGTAAGCCCGATTGCGATTGGACTCCAAAGAAGCGCCAACGTGGCGATCAGCGCCGCCCGCGCCGCGTGACCGGAGGGGAAGGAGTGAGGGTCGGTTTTTCGGTAGACTGTTCCCCAGTCTCCTTCGGGGCGGCTGCGGCGTATAGTAAATTTGGTAACCATAACCAGGACCGCGAGGACGACGATGGCAACGATTAAACGAACCGTCAAGTCTTGGTACGCCGGGTTTCCGAAAGCCCAAAGCAGACCTAATCCGAGCAGCCAGAACCAAGAATCTCCTGAGTGGGCGAACACCATCGCCATAGTGCGCAAGATTCCCGGTTTCTCGGCAACCCGCAATCGAGCTGACCAGCGGGCATCAAATTCCTCCCAGGCGGCAAAATTCATCTCAATTGCTCGACCGTTGTGAGAGATCGGAGATGACAGTTTCTAACTGATGTGGCTTGTCCACGTCCATGCCAATCTCTGCGTAGGGTGAGATAACCGCACGTCCTTTAAGCCCCAGCCGGTTGCTCACGCGCTTTACTGCATCATCTATAGTTATGCGGCGGGTGAGCATAAGGAACAGCAAATCAAACCCAAGTAGAGCAGCCTGGCGGAAGGGGTTTTTGCGTGCGGCGACCATCTGCTCCCAGAAAGATGTGTCTTTGACCAGCCTGACATGGATTACATTCATATCCCCGCCGCACACCTCAACATCTCGCAGGCGGACATAGGAGCGTGATGCGGTGGGGAAGCGAGCATTCATGGTTTCTTTTTCGATGACGGAATATTCGAGATCGGAATCTGGATCGGTGCCTTGAACACGCCAGTCTACCATTTCTGACGTGATCGTCGGGATATCACAGGATAGAAGCAGTACTTGTTGGATCGAAGGGTCGATGCTTTGTAGATGTTCTACCCCGGCGGTCAAGTTAGCGAGCATTCCTCCGCTCTCTGGTAAGTAGTCGATCGGCTTTGAGGACCGCAGATTAACATCAGCGGGTAATCCGACGATGATGATGCGGTCCACTCTATCCGCCCCGTCAATCGCATCAACAACCCATTGCGCCATCGGCTTTCCAGCGATATCGATCAACGCTTTACTTTGACCATTAGCCGCGACGAAAAGCGGGTCTTCGATTGTAGGAAAACCACCAGCTAGAATAATTGCGTTCATTGTTTTCTCCGCCTCTCGATGTATATATGCATTAGCTCAAGATAATAGCAGGAATCGGCTATCTACTCTTTAGTGGCATTGGATTCCAATTGTAATGCTTGAGGTTAATTCTGCCCGACTTTCCGAAAGCAATCCCCTCATCTTCTAACAGGGTGCGCTGAAATTCGCAGCCAGGTCTAGCGCTAATTTGTCCCCGGGCATTGATCACGCGGTGCCAGGGCACATCGTCGGGACAGTCCTTCAGCGCGTATCCGACCCAGCGTGCCTTGATGCGATCATAGGCAAATGGGTCCATGTTTGTTGGATGTTCGATGCAGGCTGCAATCCCGCCGTACGTTATCACACGTCCGGATGGGATCGATCGGCAGATCTCAAAGACTAACTGATTGAATGATGATCGGTCTTTGGGCCTCATCTCGCCGGGCCATAGTCTTGTATTGGTTGGGAAGGCACTTGTGCCCCTTCAATCTGTATTTGATGGCTGACGAACGATGGTTACGGCTCGATAAATAAGCACCCGGTTCGGCTGGGTGGGGAATTAGTTTAACGTCTGCATCTGGGGTTTGAGCCCGATCTCATCAATAATGCTCAGAATTTCAGCCTTTGTCAGCGTGCGTCCTTTCCCGGACACTGCAACGAGCGCAGCTTCCATCATGTTTGTGCCGAACGAACGACCCTCGTATACAGCCGTGGAAGTCACCAGGGTTTTCACCCCCAGGCGCTTAAAGAGACGGACATCGGCGTCGGTGGTCGTATTCGTGACGATGATCTTCCCGTCCATTTGATCGGGCATAGAGTGGATGATGTAATGGCAATCCCCGGCGATCACAGTGGCCCATTCGTAATCGCGGATCCATTTTGGTGTGCGGATTTCCTGCTTCTCGCCGGTTGGATAAAGCCACTCGAATGGAACGCGAGAGACGACTGGTATGAGTATCGCGGCCAGGATTTTCAATGCCCTCTTGGTGCGGAGACGAATCGGGAAGCCCAGTCCAAACATCAGGTCACCGAAAATACAATCATAGTTCGCATCCACGAAAGACATCGCCATCCCCCAGCGGCTAGTCGCGCCTGTGAGTAAAACCCTTCTGGGTCGATCTCCAAGACCCACTTCTTGATCTACGAAGTTTGCCAGGCGCGCTTCCACCGTATCTTTCAGGCCAGCCCCGTCAACAAGAGGTGTTTTCTTTACGTAACGCACCATTGGTTTCACGGAATGGAGTGGATACACACGATCATCAATATGAAGGGCGAGGTCCGCCCCGCCCACACCGAACGCGTCGACTTTCCCGTCAAGCTCACGATAGAGCTGGGCGGCCTTCTCCATATCGCCGTCTGTGCCGATGCGCTCGATACGAACCTGTTCGCCGAGAAGTTCAATCTCGACAGACTTATCACGCTTGGAAGACCCTAAGCTGATACTGACTGCTCGCTTCATTTCCTTCTCCTAACCGATTTCCTGATGAAAAGTCAAAGTTCATCTCTCTAAGACTTAA
>DAOUTT010000026.1 GCA_030668545.1 Anaerolineales bacterium
CGTCAACACTCTTCCCCCCGGTTGATAATGCAAACAGGGTGTCGCCATCCAACATGGTGTGCGCCGGGCGAATTGCACGGGCGATGCCGTCGTGAGCCATTTGGGCGACCTTGTTGACTTCCTCTTTCGTGAGCTGCGCGTTCGTCGCCACGACGCCAATTACGGTGTTGCCCCGGGATGCAAACCGCAGCGCCATCTTGCCCGCCATTCCCTTCATCACCGCCATGGTATCTGCGAATCGAGCGTCACCACCAAAGCGCATGGGACCCAGCTTGGCTGGGCGCGCTCCTGCTAGGATTTCACCGCTCATCGGATCGATTACATCCCCAAATGGGTTGACCGCGATAATGGCGCCAACAAACGCCCCTCCACCTAAATCATGACTTGCGGTCCCGATTCCGGATTTCATCGCGCCCGCCATACCCAGAATTTTCCCGGCTTTAGCGCCCATTCCGGCACCCACGTTTCCTTCCTGTGGAGGGTCATCTGTTGCATTCTGGCAGGCCAGGTAGCCCATCGCCGCGTCCGGTCGCACATCCGCCCGGCCAATTTCTAAGTCGAAGAGTACCGCCGCCGGCACGATGGGAACCTTCGCTACATGCACATCGAAGCCTACTCCCTGCTCCTCGAGGAAACGCATAACGCCCGTCGCCGCATCGAGACCAAACGCCGAACCACCCGTCAACAAGACCCCGTGTACTTTGTTCACCAAGTGCATCGGGCCTAGTAGATCTGTCTCGCGTGTCCCGGGTGCCCCTCCTCGCTGATCCACACCACCTACTGCCCCCTGCGGACAGAGCACAACGGTACACCCCGTAATCGCTTCACCATCATGCGCGTGCCCCACACGAATGCCAGGCACATCCGTAATCGTATTTTGCAGCGCCATAGCGCTTAACTCCTTACCCTACATTCTCGACCTCACCCCAACTTATAACCGAATTTGCGCAGAAGCTCGATGCGCTCGGCGGCATCATCTTCGGTTTCAACACCCTTGGGCGCCTCGCCGTCGATCACGCCAAGCACGCCCCGTCCCTGATCGGTCTTTGCCAATACCACCTCGACCGGATTCGCGGTCGCACAAAAAACGCGACAAACTTCCGGAACCATCTTCACGGCGTTCAGGACGTTGACCGGGAATGCGTTCGCCAGAAAGATGAGAAACGTATGCCCGGCGGCGATGGTCAGCGCGTTGGACTTCGCCAAAGCGATCATCTCTTTCGATGTACCGCTCGTCCGCACCAGCGCAGGACCAGAGGCTTCGCAGAAGGCCAGCCCAAATTCGATCACAGGCACTGCCCCTACAAGCGCCTCATGAATATCTTCCACGGTCTTGATGAAGTGCGCCTGGCCGAAGATGACATTTACTTCAGTCGGTTTTTCAATCTTCACCGTGAGCAATTCCATAAGGACACCTCCTGTGCTTGGCGGCCGAAGTTTTTGGTGAGAGCCAGTAGAGCTCGAAAGACGGTTCGTCTCAGGAATATACACATTGTAGCCCAAAAACATTGCCGGTCAGTCGCTAGACAATCTAAATTGATCTGACCCCTCAGTTCTTGGAACGGCAATAAACAACATATGCGAAACAAGAAAGCATGGCCATTATTGCTCTGCCATGCTTTCAATATTCAAGCTTCACCCTAGCAATTTCGTGACAACTACATTAGGCGAAAAGACGCCGAGTTAGAAATCGGAAGGGGGCTCGTGGAAGCGCACGATGCTCTTGTCACGATCCCAAGTAGTTTGGAAGCTGACCACTTCAAACCAGGTCTTGCCCGGCTTCAAAGGCACCGGCGCTCCCTCTCCGTCGTAGATCATCAACTTGCCGTTGCGTGTTGACCATTTGATCTCGTAGACCTGGCCATCGCGGTAGAGCAAACCGAACTGGTCCCACACGTAGGAGAGGTTGATTTGAACGACTGTTGGGGAGAGATACGAATGCTTCGCCCACAACACAACCACATTCTCAAATCCTAGTTGCTCCCCGGTCAATTTATCGATCGTCGGGGTGAGTTCTCCGCTGCCATCCGCCTGATCTTGTGATCGCAGGTATGTTCGGCTTCCGAGATCGTATTCCCATCCATTCTGGTTGAGGTAGTTGTAAATGATGCGTACGAACTCGGCCGACTCCCCGCCTTCGGGTGGAGCCGTTTCAAACTCCAACGATTCATACTTCAAGGGATCGACTGGATAACCGCTCGCAAGCTGGCCGAGCGCGTTCGCCCCAACACCGGTACTGTTGACACTTTCATCGTCCGACCCAAACACCGAAACTTGATTGGATAGCTGTGAAAGCACCTCCGGAGAGGCTCCAGCGGTGATCAGGAGAGCGTGCGGATATTGGTTTTTGATGTCCTCAAAAGCCACCCGCCCAGAGCGGACAGGGCCGATCGCGAAATCATCGTTATTGCCCTCCGCGAGCCGATTGGCAAAAATCTCCTGGAGGTGCTCTGCATAGTCACCATAAAAAACCGCAACATAGCGGTTCATACCGAACCCGATGAACGTGGAGTACACATGCGATGCGAATGACAGCCCCGCCTGCGGCCTCGCCGTTGGCGGGAAATTTGAGATCGAAACGAGCAGGGGGCGCCGCTGGAGAACGTCCGGGTCCTCCACGGGCAAGCCCGTCATTGGGTTTATCGACTGTTCGGGTTCAGGTTCAACAGTTTGAGTGGGCTGTATCTCAATCTCAGTCGCCTCTGCAGGCGGCTCTTTTATCTCACCTTCGATGACCTTAGGCACAGCTGTGGGCAGCTGTACTGTCGCCGCCGGCTTTTCGACCACAGCGTCCGCTATCGGCCCCTCCGGCTGAGCGGATTCCGCATTATTGCTGCTTGAAAGCGGGATACTGCACGCAGGCAGCAGGAAAACAAATAGGATTAGAGAGATGGTTCTTCTTAATCGGGCACCAAACAACATATCAATCTCCTCATGAAAACATTAGAAGTTACCCTCTTAAATCTAACACTCACCTAAACCCATGACCATCCCCCCGATGGGTTAGAGGACTTAAATCCTATGGTTTGTTTCTTGGGAATTTAACCTGGGGAGTAGAGCAGCTTCACGCAGCCCGAAGCAGTAAGGTCTTATTCGAGAGCGGCGAGAAAACTCTGCTCGTCGGCCTCATTGAGCTTCTTTGCGGAGAGTTTCAGCGTCGAACGTCCGACGGCACCGGGTCCACTTTGGGCTTGTTCCACCATCCACGTAAATGCGAATGCGTAGTGACGCTTGATCACCGCCCGCACCGTCCAATCGACGGCTTTGCGGATGTACTTCTCTCCATCCTCCAGGAGAACGGCGCACATTCTCAGCGTTCGTTGATCCAGCCCCTTTGCTACTGTCTCGGAGTACTTTGCCCTACTGAGAATCACGGTTGAGACCAGCGCTGCTCGCCGCACCCAGAAATTGTCGTCCTCTAACCAGGTTTCGAGTTGATCCATGTAGTTCGGATCCTCCGCCAGCGCCTGACCCAATAATGCGTGGCACATTTGGTCACAAGTTTCCCAATCTTCGACGTCGGGCAAGAATTCCACGCCCAGTTCCCACCTGCGTTCGGGGGTCAGTTTCTTCATCCCATCAAGGACAAAAATAGCGATAAGTCGGTGCTCGCGGCTCCCTTGCTCCCAGCTCGCTTGCGCGAACCGGACTAAATTCTGTTCCTGGTCTCCGTATTTCTTTGTAAGCTGCTTCGCCATCGTGCGCAGTTGCGGTACACGGACACCATAAAGTTTCCCGGCACCCGGAACAGCCATTTTCATCCCCTGGAGGTATTCAGAGTCCTGCTCATGCCCCTCGAGCGCACGAGTTACAACTCCCAACACCTCGCGGACATCCAACCCCTCTGGCAGTGTCCACTCCGGTGCTCCAAGATCACTCATCATCAAATTCCATCGCCATCTGTGTTCCCCCAGTCGACTCTTCATTATTATCCATCAGGTCCACGCCAAGCAACGCCGCGAATTGACGTACACTTTCCGGGCTATGGCCGGCGAAATGATTGTTGAAAAAGCCGTACACGTTTACGCCATCGGCGAGGAAGCGGCTCACCTTCACCGCCCATTCCTCCAGCTCCTGTGACCGATCGATCTGAATCTCGTCGAAGCGGGCGATATCCTTGCGCCGCCCTAGCCAGCGGATGACAGTGAAATCCGCCGTGATCCAATCCAACCTGGGCATATAATGGAGATCCTGCAGCACCAATGCAATATTGTGTCGTGAGAGCATCTCCCTGAACTCCGGTTTTAACCAGCCGCGATTGCGCACTTCAACAGCGTAGGGCGTCCCTTCAGGCAGCGCCGCCAAGAATAATTCAAGTCGATCGCGGAGATCAGGCGTGAAATCATAGGCGAACTGTAAAACGAGAACAGCCAGCTTGTTACCCAGCACCTGCATGGTTCCAATGAATGCCTCTGCATCGCCGAGCGCTCGGTCGAGTTTTTTCTCGTGTGTAATGAGTTTGGGGAACTTAGCCGCGAAACGGAATCCAGGAGGTGTTCGTTCCCTCCACTTCTGTACCGTTGTCGCCCTCGGAACGCCATAGAACGTAGAATCGATCTCGACGGCAGGAAGACGTTCGGCGTATTGCTCCAGGTATGCGGTTTTCGATGTGCCGGCGGGGTAGAAAGGGCCAACCCAATCGTCAAAGGAAAAACCCTGCGTTCCTAAATAAACTTTACCGCTTCGTTCTGCGTTCAAGACCGGTCATCTACAGCGCCCAGTAATTCAACAACCCTCTCGAGCACTTCCTCTGCCACCGCAGTTTTCGTCATGAGCGGCAATTCTTCGCTGCCGCCGTCTCGATCGAGCAGTGTGACCCGGTTGGTGTCGACGGCGAAACCCGCATCCACCGCGGTGATGTCGTTGGCTACAATAAGGTCCAGCCCTTTCTTTTCGAGCTTGCTCTGGGCATTTTTAATCAGCTTCTGGCTCTCGGCGGCGAAACCCACGATCACACGCGGCCATCCACTCTTGGCCTTGAGCTTGCTCACAACAGCCAGAATATCATCCGTCCGCTCCAATACGATCTCGGGGACATCCTTCTTGCGTTTGATTTTTTCCTTTGCGATCTCACCTGGTCGAAAGTCAGCCACTGCTGCAGCCATAAGCAGGACATCGGCGTTCTCCACGCTTTCTTGCGTAGCCTCAAACATCTCCGCGGCTGTGGTCACATCAATCCGGCGCGCACCAACAGGCGTCGGCAGCGCCACCGGGCCGGCGATCAAGACCACGCTTCCACCGCGATCAATCGCTGCTTGAGCGAGCGAAAAGCCCTGCTTCCCCGAAGAACGATTCGCCAACACGCGCACCGGGTCTACCGGCTCATGCGTCCCTCCAGCCGTCACGATGATCTTGCGACCATTGAGAGGTCCCGCGTAGCCCAGAACCTGTCTCAGAACTCCAATCAACGCTGGCGGTTCGAGCATACGCCCCTTGCCAACCAAACCGGATGCCATCCGTCCTTCGGTGGGGCCGGCAAAAATAACACCACGTTCATGCAGGATCTTAATATTCTCCTGCGTGGCGCTGTTTTCATACATACCAACATCCATCGCCGGAGCCACGATCAATGGACAACGGGCTGCAAGCGCCGTGAGCGTCAACAGGGATCCCGCCTGGCCGGTAGCCAGCTTGGCGATGGTATTGGCCGTTGCTGGTGCAATCATGAAAGCGTCAGCCCCCTCCACGAGACCAACATGCAAGACATGCGCATCTTTGCCCCACAGGTCTGACTCTGTATAGGCCTTCCTGCCGGTGACCGATTGGAAAGTGAGCGGGGTGACAAACTCGCGCGCCGCGGCGCTCAGGATTACATCCACCTGCATGCCAGCCTGTGTGAGTTTAGACGCTAAATCCGCGGCTTTGTAGGCGGCGATCGATCCAGTGACACCTAGCAGGATGCGTCGGTTCTCCAGTATCGGGATAGTCGTTGTTATTTCCATGTGTGCCTTTCTGATGCTTGCGGTAGCTTAGACAAGCTTAATGCCCTGTACGCATTTCCGTCAACTCATCGAGCGGCCGGTTCCTTCTCCGCCTGTGTGGATATCGTGATCTCGCCGGACTGGCTGATCTTCGCCGTGTCCCCGTTTTTCAGCCTCTCGAAATCCGCCGGAGAGAGTGACAAGATCGGGATAGTCTCGTTGAATAATTCCTCAGCTACGATCGACGCGAGTGCGTAAAATGTGTCAACACCTATCGTCAAGATCGCGGCCGGCGCTGTTCCCCCACGCATGGATTCAAGAAGTACGGCTGTGGTTGTGCTCGAACCGCGTGAGAAGGGTAGCGCGAGGATCTTCCCTGCTGCGAATTCACCCGAAAGCGGATGACGCCGGTCGATAATCTCTCCCGTCAGCGAATCGTAACCTCCCCAGAAACTGAGTGGTTTATCGCTCAACAAGACCTCTCCCTCAGCACAGCCCGCCACCAACGGCCTGCTCTGAATCACGTATGCCATAATGATTCGTCCCTAACAACGCGCCCTTCAACGGCGGAAAGCACACAATCCTCGAGCGTTCCAAATACCACCCGCTCATCGAGCATACCCGGCGCATAATATGAATATTTGGCCGAATTTGTCATCACCTCATCGATATCCGGGGACAGCATCGGCGTTGCCAGAGGGCAGGTATCTACCGTCACCACGCCGCCGAACGCTTCCAGAGATCGAAGATATCCTTCCTCATCCGCCAGCGCTCTCATCGTCCGATTCGAGTTAACGAGGAACTCGACATCCTTGTGTTTTTCTTGCCCATCGAGCAAGAGGGCCAAACGCTCGAACTCCGCCAACGAGAAATGCGGGCACCCCAACACCACCAAGTCCAGCTCTCGACCACTCGCAGTTGAGAGTTCCCGCCATGCTTCACGTAGGTGATCCATGGTGACATCGATCTCCTGCTCAGGTTCGTTACCTTGAAACGCGTCTTCCAGTGTGGGTGCTTCTGGCGTAATCCCCACCAGATGAAAGAGCCCTACCGTTCCGGATGAAGCCGCAGCGGCGCCGAGCGCTTTAAGCTGATCCCACTCAGGTTCCACTTCCATTCCGACCACAACCGGGTTTTTCTCGCCAGAGATCTTGCCCATCAAGTGCCCGAGCACAGGGTAGAAGCTTTCATGTCTTTGAACTCGGTCTGGCACTTCCTTCAGCCTGAGAAGGACCTGCCCGGCACGGTTCTCTTCCAGATGCAGCCCGGCAGCGGGAACACGCGCGGTTATCGCCGCGCAGATGTCCAGCAGGTCGGGATAGCGTTCTGTGCGTGCGCCGATGATGGAGTTGGCGAAGACGATGGCGTTGGATTCCCCCCAGGCGATCTGTTGCCCGAACTTCGGTTTGAACTCGGTTTGATAGGGCGCGCAGGTCCACGTCGGGATGCATCCCATCTCCTGATACGCCCGCATCTGTCGCTTCGCATTCTCCGCCCAATCGGGTGGAACTGCCCAATGCATCCAACCATGCTCATCGACGCCGCTGACATTCAGGGTGCTGGGAACGGATACCTTCGCTCCAAGATCGACCAGCTTCTCTGCGAATTCTAGCGTCGCCGCCCCCATGTAAAGTGAACTGTCGATATGCGCCGCCTCGATGTCAATCAACCGCTCAACGCCCAGAATCTCCGCCATGCGCACGATGATGCGCATGGACATCTGCGCCCCCGGGCCGCGTTCACCCGCCAACAACTCGCGATCATAGTCGCTCAGGTACAAATGAACTTTCTTCGATGTCGTCGACTGATCCACGCATTCATTCTACAACGGAACCTTCCTGCTCGGAACGTGAACGTACATCTTTGGTTTAGGAGCGAATCCGGATTCACTTCATAACCAAAAGGGGGTATGAATAGATGTTCCAGGTTTTTTCAGAAGCGGGTTCGCGGGGGGAGTCTGTCGGATGTGCCTCTAATACCCCACAGCTATATGAAAAGATGCGGCGATTGTGTCAAGAACGGTGAATAAGCAGGGAAACCAGTGTGCAGGCCGCGCTCAGGCGTTCAGGGTTTCAATAGATGGACGCAGCGCCAGCTCCTCAATCAACCCGCCAAGCTCGGCATCGGATAACGGTCGACCCTTACCGGCGTATGCTGTTAGCGCTGCTTCCATCATATTCACGCCAAAGGACCGATCATCGTAGCGCGGCGTCGTTGTGATGACCCGCTGCACGCCCCGCTCTCGAAGCAGCTCGATGTTCTCGGGCGTTGTCGTATTGGTGATGACCCACTTCCCCCGCAGGTCCTCGGGTGCGTATGTATAGATGTAATGCATGTCGCCCACAATGAGATCCGCCTCCTGCCAAAATCGGACGTGTTTGGGTTTGCGCTCCTCCCCCTTGGTACCAGGCGGGAGGATGGCTGAGAGCGGGAGAAAACCAACGATGGGCAGCAAAACCCTGGCCCAGTTATATAAGCTCGAGAGGCCGCGAACGGGAATGGGGATTTCAAGAGCAAACATTAAATCGCCGAAGATAACCTCATCGGCAATAGTGGATATCGCCTCGGCCAAACCAAGTCGGTCAATACTGAAGGGCATAAAGGCGCGGTGGAAACGCGGCATGTTTTCCAGGGCGTCTCCAGCCAACGCTAACACGCGCCTCTCGAGTACATACTTGAGCGCCCTGCCGTCAACGACGGGGGTTTCGCGCACATCCCGGACAAGCTTCAGCCCAGCGCGGATAGGATACTCCCGCTTTCCAAGCCGGACGTACATGTCGATCCCTCCCACACCTAGAGCGTCCACCTTGCCATCCAACTCTGTAAAGAGTGCCCGGGCTTTCTTCGCGTCCCCACCAGTGCCGATCCGTTCAACCAGGACCCGTTCGCCGGCGAAATCCACTTCCACACGCTTGTCTCGCGCCGGGCTTCCCAGGCTCACACTCACCGCGTGTTTCATGCCGCTTATCCATTTCTTCGCAGCGCCGCCGGATGTCTTTTGTGCGCTCGGTATTCCTATTCTCCACTATTCGCCCGCTTAAGGTCAACCCTCTACTTAAAAGAACACGGGGACCCTTAGGGCGGTTCCGATCCGGATCCCCGCTGCTGCTAATTTCCCCGATGATTATTGGAAAGGCCAGGCGATCTCGATGAACTCGTATTATCGCTCAGGGGTCCGCCAAATGA
Source organism: Anaerolineales bacterium (assembly GCA_030668545.1). GTDB lineage: Bacteria > Chloroflexota > Anaerolineae > Anaerolineales > E44-bin32 > E44-bin32. The sequence continues at coordinate 9,108 of DAOUTT010000026.1, forward strand.
AACAAACTAGCGCGAGAAGTCGTTATTCGCGTCTACCTGATGGGTATTGGGCTCACAGTGGCGAATAGCCCACAGCCTGTTTCCATTCTGCGGCGAACCGGTCTAAACTTATTCGCTTAGGAAAACAACTGTTTTCATCGATCCCATTGCATGATTCAAGAGGAGACAGTCATCATGGCTACGGTCAGCAGCTCCATAACCGGAAACATCAGCGAACAGGAATATAAACGCCGAATTAAAGCCTGGACGATGTACGACTGGGCAAACTCGGCTTTCGCCACCACGATCCTGGCTGCGGTGCTTCCCATCTATTACAGCCAGGTCGCCGGGGCTACGCTCGCAAGCCCAGCACTCGCCACCGCCTACTGGGCGCGCGGCCTGAGTATCTCGCTTTTCATCAGCGCCCTTCTTTCGCCGATCTTAGGCACAATTTCCGATGTAATGCGTGGCAAAAAACGTTTTCTGTCCTTCTTCATTGGAATCGGCGTTCTGGGCACAGGCTTGATGATCCTGATAAAAGAGGGCGACTGGCTTCTGGCCTCGATCCTGTTCATCGTCGGGCGCGTGGGTTTCACCGCCGCAAACGTCTTCTACGACGCCTTGCTCCCCCATGTGGCACGTGAGGAAGACCGCGACAGTGTATCAACACGCGGATACGCAATGGGTTACCTCGGTGGAGGGATTCTGCTGGCGCTCAACGTCGTAATGCTGCAGGTTCTGCCGGGAACCTGGGGAGCTAGGTTTTCATTCCTGAGCGTGGCTATTTGGTGGGCCGTTTTCTCAATACCGGTTTTACGCCGTGTTCCTGAACCGCCCTCTGCCACCGAAAAACTCTCCCCTGGCGAGAGCGTCGTGGCGGTCAGTTTCAAGCGCCTTTGGCAAACCTTTAAAGACATCCGTCAATATGCCGACCTCTTTAAATTTTTACTCGCCTTCCTCATCTACAACGACGGCATCGGGACCATCATCGGCGTCGCCGCGATCTATGGCGCCGAGCTCGGCTTCGGCAGCACCGAAATGGTGCTTGCACTGCTGCTGGTGCAGTTCGTCGGCATCCCCTTCAGCCTTATTTTCGGACGCCTGCCCAGCCAGGGGGAGAGCCGCCGCCCGCTGTATCTGGCTTTCATCGTATACAACCTCTTCGCCCTGCCGCTCGCCGGCTCATTCAGCATGAGGCTTCTGCCTGCCGATATGACCAGTAACATCGGGGTTATTATCGGTTTGATCATTGCCGTTGAAACGATCGGCCTGCTGCTTGCCTACTTGCTTGGAAAACCGCTGTTCTCAGGGATGGCCGAGAAGATGGACGCAAAGAACGGCATCCTGCTCGCCCTCTTGATGTACACCATCATCGCCGCATGGGGATACCAGCTAAACTCGGTCATCGAATTCTGGTTCCTGGCCTGGATGGTTGCCGTCGTCCAGGGCGGCAGCCAGGCGCTCAGCCGCAGCCTGTACGCGTCGATGTCTCCTGCGTCAAAGAGCGGTGAGTTCTTCGGTTTGTTCGGCATCATGGAGAAATTCTCGGCAATCCTCGGTCCGCTGCTCTTCTCCGCGGCGGTGATGATGTTCAACTCCAGCCGGCCGGCGGTGCTCAGCCTGGTCGCCTTCTTCATCGTCGGTGGCGGGATCCTGATGACAGTCAATGTCGAAAAAGGGCGCAGAATTGCGCGCGAAGAGGACGCACGTCTCCTTCAACCCGAGATTTCGTCATAAGGATTGGATTTTTACAACAGATTCCACCGCGGCTCTTTAGGAGCCGCGGTGCTTTTTATTAACCTCAAGATAATGCCACATCCCGAGATTTCGACCTGTTCCTCTCACGAAAAACACCGGCCACCCCGAGCAGCACAAGCGCCGCTCCCGCAAGTGTAGTGAGGTGGAGCGGTTCGCTTAAAATCACGGCGCCGAGAAACAATGCGACCACCGGATTCACATATGCGTAGGTCATAGCCACGCTCATCGGCAGAAGCTGCAGAATGCGCACATAGGCTGTAAACCCGATCAATGAGCCGACCAAGATCAAATATCCCCAGGCCAGCCACGCGTCGGTCGTCGGCGTCGGTCTTGGCTCCCCCGTCAGTAGAACCAGGACCACGAAACCCAGCCCGCCGAAAATCTGCTGATATCCGGCGCTCACTTCGATGCTCAGCGTGACCGGCAACCTGCTCTGCAACAGCGATCCCAGCGTCCAACTGATCGATGCCAGGACCAACGCCAATAAGGAGACGATATCACCCATATCCCCGGTTCGAAGAGTCGTCGCCGAGAGCAGGGCTATGCCGGCAAAGCCAATGATCAACGAGAGCACCAATCCGCTGGACGGTTTTTTTCGATCCAGGATAGACTCCATAAGAACCATCCACAGCGGGACGGTGGCAATCAACAGCGCGGCCAATGAAGAATCTAATCTTTGCTCCGCCCAGTTCAACATCCCGTTTCCCCCGGTCCAAAGCAAGACTCCAGAACACGCCAGCACAACCAGTTCCTTGCGAGTAGGGCGCATGGGCGAACGTCGCAAAGCGGATATAAGCAGCATCAAGATACCGGCGATAAGAATGCGCACCATGCCGAGCGTGAAAGGCGGTATCCCAGATCCGGGTCGTACGGCAATGCGGATGGCCAGGTAGGTGCTGCCCCAAACGATATAAACGATGAAGAGGTTGATGATCCCCCGTGCTTCAATCGACCGCTCTCCTGGTGAGGATGTCATAAGTTCGATCTCGTTTCAGTCATCACGGTGGCCTCGTTCGATGGGGAGCATGATTCTCATGCATCCTCAATTCCGATTTCCAGCGCGCTACGGATGCGGGAGAAAACCACATCCATCATGTTCTCGGTCAGCCGTCCTGTTTGTGTGTTCTGCCGGCTAGGGTGGTAGCAGGCAACCAGCGATGGTGCCGGTGGTGCAAAGTCGTGCCACAGCCCATGTGCGAATTTTAAACGAGGTATCTCCAAGTCCTGCCCCCGCAGTGCCCGCAGATATCCGTCAAAAGCAATCTGCCCCAACGCCAGAACCACGCGCACCCGGTGGAGAAGCTCTATCTCGCGCAGGAGGTAAGGTTGGCAATTCGCCAGTTCCTCTGCTGTGGGTCGGTTCTTCGGCGGCGCACAACGTCCAACTGCTGTTAGAAAAGCGCCCGGCAGCTTCAGATTGTCACCGCTCTCTCTCGCCATCGGTTTATTTGCGAAACCAGCGCGATGCATTGCTGCAAATAGCGTGTCACCGGAACTATCGCCGGTGAACATGCGGCCGGTGCGATTGGAGCCATGCGCCCCGGGCGCCAGACCGATGATCAGCAGCCGCGCCTCATGGTCGCCAAAACCAGGCACCGGCTTTCCCCAATAATCCCAATCGGAGAACGCTCGTCGTTTTTGCGCCGCTATCTCCTCGCGCCATTCCACTAAGCGAGGGCACTGCCGACAGGCGATAATATCCCCTTCAAGCTCCCGCCATCGTGAATCGCTGCCTCCACCCACCTTCATTGAAGCGCCCCCTCCAGGCGGAGCAACGCCTCTTTTGTTCGCACGCCGCCGCGCCCGGAATAACCGCCAAGCGAGCCGTCTGACGCAAGGACTCGGTGGCAGGGGATGAGGATCGGGATGGGGTTGCTGCCCAAAGCTTGTCCAACTGCTCGTGCCGCACCGGGCCTACCAATCCGCCGCGCCAGCTCTCCGTAGGTCAGATATTCCCCGCGCGGGACCTTCTGCACTGTTGTCAGAACATCGCGCTGAAAGGGCGTTGAGGATCGTAAGTCATATTCGAAGGTGAAACTTTTCCTGCGCCCGTCGAGATATTCCAACACCTGGGAGACCACCTCACGCAGCTTGGTCGGCTCTCGCACGACACCTGTGCTCACCCTGCGCTGCAGCCAAGCAAGGAAGCGCTCCTCTGACTCTTCGAATGAGAGCGCCACGAC
>DAOUTT010000290.1 GCA_030668545.1 Anaerolineales bacterium
AAGTATCCGTGAATGGAGCGCAGCGCGTCGAGGGCCATGATCCGGAAAGTCGTCAATTTGCCTCCGGTGACCGTCACCAAACCTCGATCATCCCAGATGACGTGCTCGCGCGATTCGCGAGACGGGTCCACCTTCCCTGTATCTACCACGGAACGTACACCGGCGAAGGTAGCCAGAAGGTCATCTGAGCAGAGGTCTACATCGAGAACTCGACGGAGGCCCTCCATGAGATAGTCAATCTCCTCGATGTCCATGGTGGGCTCCATGTCCAGTGGGTGGCGGTGTTCGATATCCGTCGTTCCGTAGAGCGTGACTCCTTCCCAGGGTAAAGCAAACACAGGACGGCCGTCGCTTGGATGGAGAAAACTTACTGCGCGAGTGAGAGGAAGCGCATGTTGAGGGAAAATCAGATGACTCCCGCGTAGTTTTCGCAGGCGTGGTTTCTTGTCAATCATGGATCGAACTGTATCGGCCCAGGCACCGGTGGCGTTAATGACTACATTGGCCTGGACCTCCGCTGTGCGGTCGCGGCCATTCGGCGAAACGTCCCTCAGTGCAATTCCACATACCGATCCATTCTGCGTGCGCAGCACACCTTCAACTCGGGCATAATTAAGGGCTGCGGCCCCATCAGCGACGGCTTCACGTACAACGCGCAATACCAATCGAGCATCATCTGTCTGTGCGTCAAAGTAGCGGTAACCGCCTTGCAGTCCTACTGAGGAAAGTTGCGGGCAGAGCGACTGAAGACCCTCCGGACCGTAATGGCGGTGCCCCCATTGCATGCCTATGAGGTCATAGAAGATCAACCCGGCGCCGAAGACCCACCCAGGGATGCGGTCATTGGCGTAATTGACAAGCAAGAAGCCCAGCGGGTTGACCAACCCCCTCCCTTGCTTGAGGAGCGCCTCCCGCTCTCTCACGGAATGGTATGTCAGGCGAAACTTGGCCTCGCGCAGGTAGCGAAAGCCGCCATGCACGAGTTTGGAGGAGCGGCTGGATGTGCCGGAGGAGAAATCCTTACCCTCAACGAGGAGAACCCGCAAACCCATTCGGGTCGCCTCGCGCAGTATCCCTGCACCGGTAATTCCTCCGCCTATTACTATGAGATCCCACGGTCCTTCGATGCGGGACCAAATCTCATCACGCCATCCTCGCTCCCACATGTGGCTTTCAATTTTCCTTTCTCTGCCGGGAATGCCTGCGTCGAGTGGCACTTAAGAACATGGCCATCCCTTCCCCGGGTTAAGGATTCCCTGGGGGTCGAGAGCCTTGCGCGCCCCTTCTAGAAGGCGCAGCCCGGTCGCTCCCTTCTCGTCCTTCATATAATTGAGATGGTCTATGCCGACACCGTGTTGGTGGCTGATGGTCCCGCCATTGGCAATGATCCTGACGGAAGCGGCATGCTTGGCCATGCGCCAGAAATGCAGGGTCTGCTCAATATCCACACCAATGGGGAAGATATAGGTGACGTAAAGGCTTGCGCCATCGGTGTAGATATGCGAGAGGTGAGAGAAAACAAGTGTGCGCGATCCTTCAGATTGGAAGGTCCGCTCAATCGATTGGATCACCTCGGCGCGCGCAGCGTCAACTCCCCTCCAGGGAAGAGCAGTTTCCAGCGTATCCAGGGCATATCCCTGATCCCAGAGAGTATTACGCAGGTAGGGGGTATAAAAACGCGATTTCTCCCACTGGCGGCCGATCATCGTTCCGACGGGAAGGCCGCCGTATCGCCGCAGGAGAGCGCTGACCTCCTGCCGGGCGCTGGAAACGAAGTCGTGAGCGCCGGTGATGCCGTAAATCAACAACGTGCGGCCAACACCATGACCAAGGAGACGAAGGCCATAATCCGCGAAAGCGACGAGCCTCTCCCGCCCGGCAAGAGCCAGCGTGGTCTCCGTCTCGAGCGGATCGCTCAAACGAGCCATGGAGATCGGCGCATTTGCCTGGGCCAGGGAGCGCATTGCTGCCCCCCCACTTTCCCAATCGCGGAAGAACGCGCCGAAGAACATCTCCTCCTCAGGGAGAGGTCTCACCCGAACCTCGGCTTGAGTGATCACGCCGAGACGCCCTTCCGACCCGAGCACGAGCTGGCGCAGGTCAGGGCCAGCCGCGCTGGCAGGCAGTGAACGTAGTTGGATTCTGCCCACAGGAGTCTCTATGGTTCCGCCGGCGAACAAATCCTCGATTCGGCCGTAGCGGTAAGACTGCTGACCGCTGGAACGCGTGGCAATCCAGCCTCCGAGCGTCGATAACTCCCAGGATTGAGGAAAATGGCCCAGTGTATAGCCATGTGGCTTGAGCTGCGCCTCGATTTCAGGACCGGTTACACCTGCAGAGAAAGTAGCCAGGCGGCTTTCTTCGTCCAAGTTTAACAGCTGGTTCATACGCCTCATGTCAACGGTGAGAGATGGACGATCTCCCGGTAGAGGGTTAATGTGCCCTACGACACTGGTGCCGCCGCCATAGGGAATCAGAGAGCAGCCAGTGTCCTGAGCGAAGCTAAGAATCTCCCTGACATCATCGCCGGTTTTTGGGGTGGCGACTCCGTCCGGGAATATTTCGATTTTTCCAGATCGCAATGCGATCCAATCGGGCAGGCTCTGTCCGCGGGCGTGAAGCAGGCGGGCTTTATCGTCAGTGGTAAATAGAGGGTGGTCTGGAAGACGGGAGGGAGGCACCGCATTGAGCGAGGTCTGCAAATCTGCATCTGGGGTCTGCACGCCGGCGCCGAGAAGTTCCTCAAGGTAGGTGCAGGCCGCGAGCGGTAGATGGTATGTTCTTTTCGTTTCTCCCCAGCCGTTCCAACGTTGCATGGTGTTTATCTCATGGTTCACGTAAGTGCAGTGTGATGAAATTCCATCGGTGACGCAAGGTATACGCTATCAGACAGAACTGTAGATGTATTATGCACCAGTCTGAGAAAGTTATCTACCGATCATTTAGCTTGTAAGCACTCAAGGCGAAGGCGTAGATTGATGCAGCGATGGAAAATACAGCGCAGAGGCGAAAAAGCGAGGCCAGCGGGAATGAGACCAGGAACAAGAAAGCAAGAGGAGGGCCGAGCGCGCTGCCTAGGTCGCCGAAAGTGAAGATTCGGCTGAGCGTGCGCCCCGACAGACTTGGCGGGGTGCTGTCGCCTACATATGCGGTTATCAGCACTTGAACGCCGCTGGCCGTCAGGGCAGAAAGCAGCACTCCGAAGAGCGCCAGCGGCAAGAAAGAGGATCCAATAAACCACAGTCCGCCGCCGCCGATTATAAGAGAGGCCCCGATGATGATCCAGCGCCGGCCATGGAGGCGGTCGGAGATGAATCCGGCGATGGGAGCACCCAACATGCTGAATGCGGTGCGCAAAGCGACAAGTGTCCCGGTGAGAGTCGCGATGGGGAGGAAGAGATCGAGGACGTGTATACCCTCACCCGCGAACCCGGAGAGCCACAGGATGGATGTCGCCGCGAT
>DAOUTT010000216.1 GCA_030668545.1 Anaerolineales bacterium
GCTCTGATCGCACAGACGTAGCCGCCGGGTCCAGCGCCGATGACGATGACATCGTATTCCGTCATTGAAAAATCCTCCCGATACTTATGATCGTTATTCTAACCTATGCCTGCGTAAAAACGTTCAGTTGCTCGGCCACCCGCTCAACTTTTAGGAGATATGAAAAAACCGGGTATCGAGTACCCGGTTCAAATAGCGCTCTGACGGCTGATCAAGCTGCTCGAGCTGAGATGGGCTCCTCAATCACCGTGGGGACTTGTACTTCGAGATACTGCTGAACATCCTCAAGCGCCTGCTGATAGATGCTTAAGAGTTCCAGGTCTGAGCCTTTGTAACGTCGCAGGCTTTGTCTTGAACACGCCTTGCAGCCACGCATCGCCCGGTACGAATCGGTTTCACAACTCAAACATCCATCAAGACGAATCATCATCAAGGAGAACGCCAAAAGTTCAATGTCGCCTTCGGGAAGATCGGAAATACGCTCGACCAGCGCACACCATTCGTCCCCACGCGAGTGCTGCAATTTTGAAATCACATGCATTGGAAAGAGCAATTCGTTGTCCGCATACATTGAGGCCGCGACTCCTGCTGGTGGGTTGATGGATACGATTGCTGTCTTTTCCTCATTGTAGATTCTGAGGAATCTTCAGGGCAGAGTACTTAAGTACCAAGAGGTTAATCGCCTTCGCGGACGATCCAATCTACTTTCGTTTCAGGCTAATTTGGTTGTCTATCGGGTGATCGCAGCTGCAGAGCTGGAATTATTGCGAGTAAGACGATGGTGGTGTTGCCCACCCCCTCGGCGAACGAGCAACTATATCAGGCGCCACCCGCACCGTAGAGCTCAGCGTCGGTGGGCGTCCGCCCTGAAGGATCATAGACGTAAACCCAGGTTCCTTCCTCCGCCCAGTTGAAGATCCAATGAGAGTCAAAAGGCGACATATTTACACAGCCATGGGAGCGGGGATAGCCATAGCCATTGTGCCAGTAGGACCCATGGATGGCCCGCGACTTATCAAAATAAAGAATCCAGGGAACGTCCTCGAGGTAGTAGAAATCCGAGCGGTCAGCGGCAAACGATCCTGCCATGGGATCGGCCTCAAGTTTTTCGTATATCTGGAAAACTCCGGGTTGCGTCCACCATCCATCCAGTCCCGTCGAGATGAGCGTCGCGAACACCAATTCCCCTTGTTCATAGACTGTCATTGTTTGCTCGTAGAGGTCAATCGAAATCCAGCGATCGGATTCGACCCCCTCTGGGCGCGTTCCGTCGGGGATTACTTTCGCTATTCTGCGCTGTTCGATCCACTCATCCGGACCAATTTGATACCACACCCAGCCATCAACCTCCCGCGAATCAGAAACGTAGACCATCTGAAAGCGTTCGACCGTACGGCCGGTTTTGGGCTGGTCCAACCCTGGTTCTCGACTTGTTTCTGTGTGGGTGAGCACCCAGGCAAAGGTTTGACTTGGTGTACGAGAGAAAGCCAAACCCTTATAGGAAGGTGTTGAGAGACGAGCCATGCCGTCCCCGCGGACATAGACACCGGGAACGATCATGTAAGCTACGGAATTGTCCTGCTCGTAACGTTCGATCCATGAGAAAAACACAAAACCGGGTTCAATAACCCGATATTCATTCTGCCCTTTTAATGCATCCTGCAAGCTGGTATAGAGAGGCGTTCCATCTTTACGTTTGGACTGCACGTAGTAGAAAGGTAGGTCACCCAGGGACTCGTCAAGGCGCACAAGCGGGAGCGGTCGTTGTGGCAACAGACCTTTGCTCGCGAGCTCATTGATCTCTGCTCGCTCACCCTGCGCCCTGCAACGATCAGGGAATCTCAATTGAAAGCGGATAGGGCACACCGGGTTATTGGCTTCCACGACACCATCCACGTCATCCGGAGAGCCTGCCTGCGCAGGCAGCGCGCTTAACCCCACGAACAGGACACTGATAAGAATTCCCAGAGTTAGTTTTTGATGCTTTTTCGCCATAATTGGATACCTTAGGTCTAGAATTATAACCAGCAAACGCGCAGATGTCACTGCCCCCGGCAACCCATAGTGACAACGCCGGAAGACGCATGCTATTAAAGAAGTGGATCGATGGAATCGCCCACCGATCCACTTACGCTTGTTGGTTTACCAGATCTACTTATGGTCCAGGACCTCGGCTTTCACTCGCTCGAGGAAGGTTTCAACCGATAAAGCCCCCAAGTCCTCTCCTGACCTCAGCCGTACGGCAACCTGCTCGGCTTCCGCTTCACGATCCCCGACGACGAGCATATAGGGGATCTTCTGAAGCTGGGCATCGCGGATCTTAGCGTTCATGCGCTCGCTGCGTTGATCGACATCAACCCGAACACCGGCTTCCCGCAATTGAGCAGCTACCTTTTCGGCGTACTCAAAGTGCCGGTCCGCGATCGGGATCAGGATCGCCTGGATCGGCGCCAGCCAGACGGGGAATGCCCCAGCGAAATGTTCAATCAACACCCCCATGAACCGTTCCATGGATCCAAATAAGGCGCGATGGATCATATAGGGTCGATGTTCCTGGCCATCCTCGCCAATGTAGGCCATATCAAAACGTTCAGGGAGAATGAAGTCAAACTGAATCGTGCTCAGTTGCCATTCTCGTCCGAGGGCGTCGTTCAACTTTAAATCGATCTTCGGTCCGTAGAAGACGGCTTCACCCTCATCGATCTCATAGGGAACCCCGACGCGTTCGAGTGAATTGCGCAGCGCCTCCGTCGGTGCTTCCCAATCTTCTGGTCTCCCCGCTGCCTTTTCAGGATTTCGTGTCGAGAGATACGCCTGAAAATTCTCAAAGCCGAAAGCGCGCAGGATATTCAGACTGAAATCGAGAACGCGGTCGATCTCCTCCGGCATCTGGTCCGGTCGGCAGAACAGGTGCGCGTCATCCTGAGTGAAGCCGCGGACGCGCAGTAGGCCATGAAGGACACCGCTCCGCTCGTAGCGATACACTGTACCCCACTCGGCGTACCGCAACGGCAGATCGCGGTACGAGCGCGTACGGCTCTTGTAGATCTGGACGTGGAAGGGACAGTTCATCGGCTTCAGGTAATACTGCTGCCCTTCAATATCCAATGGCGCGTACATCCCGTCTTGATACCAGTCGAGATGACCGCTCGTCTCCCATAGCTGCGCTTTGCCGATATGGGGTGAGTAAACAAACTCATACCCTCCCCGTTCGTGCTCTTCGTGGGCGTAGTCCTCGGCGAGTTTGCGCACCATGCCGCCCTTCGGATGCCACAGGATCAATCCTGGACCAATCTCATCGCTGACGCTGTACAGATCGAGTTCCTTACCCAAGCGGCGGTGATCACGCTTCTTCGCCTCCTCCAGCTTCCAAAGGTACTGGTCAAGTTCCTCCGCTGACGCCCACGCCGTACCGTAGATGCGCTGCAGCATGGGACGTTTCTCATCTCCGCGCCAGTAGGCACCGGCGACATTGAGCAGCTTGACGGCTTTTGGATTTATTTTTTTCGTGCTCTCTACATGCGGGCCGCGGCAGAGGTCCGTAAAGATATCATGCGTGTAGATGGATATCTCCGGCTTCTCTTCGATCGGCTCGCCGTATTCATCCATTCCTCCAGCTTCCAAGCCTTCGATGAGTTCGATTTTATACGGTTGATCGGCGAACCGTTCTTGAGCATCTTCTGCGGATAGAACCTCACGCTGGAACTCGAAATCGCCGGCGATGATTTCCACCATCCTTGCTTCGACGCTCTCGAGATCCTCCGGGGTTAGCGGGCGCGGCAGATCGAAGTCATAGTAAAAGCCGTCCTCAATCGGGGGACCAATGGCGATCTTCGCCTCTCCCGGGAACATCTCCATCACGGCCTGGGCCATGATGTGCGCCGTGGAGTGACGAATGCGGTACAGCTCTGATACCTCATACTGTGCTTTCTTACCCTTTGCCATTTCGAACCTCCTTAAACCTTCCCCTTTTAATACAAAAAGTCCCACCCTCTGGGGCGGGAGTATAAACTCACACGGTTCCACCCAGATTGACCCGTGGTGGGTCATCTCTGACAGCCGCTAACGGTGCTGCTCCGTTCGCCATACTCGGCCGATTATTGGCTTTTCCGGTTTCCGCTCACGGGTGGTTTTCGTCGGCCCATTTCTGTTGGGGACTCTCAATCCAAGATCCCCATTCCCTGTCAGACCTGATTCCGACTACTCGTCCCGGTCCAAGCGTTTAGAGTATTTTATTAGCCTTCATTATAACGAGGCACGATCGATTGTCAACCACAAAGTATATCCCATGAGCGTTGCTACGATTGATCTGAGGAAGTAGATTGTGGCTGATTGAAAGTGTTACCTATGTGTCCGAACACCTGTAACCCATGTGTCCGGCCCATACAATTTTGATAGTTGTTTTGAGCTGAGAGCTTGATGTTTGATCCGGGGGGTGTGCTCCACACTGCGCTTCGCGAGGGGAGTGGTCCCTCGACAAGCTCGGGATGATAAGTCCCC
>DAOUTT010000173.1 GCA_030668545.1 Anaerolineales bacterium
CTGCGAGGGATGGATCAGCAACGCAGTTGATCTCGACCCACCGCACAGCCATCGACCATTGACTATTTCAGCATAATTTGCGGAAGATCATGGATCGCGGCGGACAACGCCCTTTTTCCACGCGTAAACAGCAGCCTGCGTCCGGTCCACCACGTGGAGTTTGCTCAAGATGTTGCTGACATGTCCTTTGACCGTATGCTCACTGATCACCAGGTGTTCGGCAAGCTGATGGTTATTATATCCACTAGCAATCAGTTTTAAGATTTCCATCTCCCGGCTGGTCAGTTCAGTGTAAAGTCTTTCATCGTCTCGTTTGGAGCCGTGGAGTTCCTGGATGACACGTGCAGCTACGCGCGAATGCAGGGAAGGCTCGCCACGCGCTGCCTTTCTGACCGCTTCAGCAAGTTCTTCCATCTTCACATCTTTGAGTATGTAGGAGAGGGCTCCGGCTTGTAATGCCGGAAAGATATGCTCGTCCTCGTGATAGGAAGTAAGAACGACTATTTGGGTCCGCGGGCTGATGTTTTTCACCTGGCGTGTTGCTTCAACTCCATCTGTCGCGCCCATGATTAGATCCATCAAGACAACATCTGGAATCAGCTCTTCCGTCAGTTTGACAGCATCTGCTCCATTTTCGGCCTCCCCCACAACCTCGAATTCATCATGGCTATCGAAGAAGCCCCGAACACCCTGGCGCACAATTTCATGGTCGTCTACGAGCAAGATCGTAATTGGATTATTCATCACTGCTCTTCCTTGATCTGATTTGAACTCGCGAAAGCACCGTAAACGAAACTTCTGTTCCTTCGCCGATGGCGCTTTTGATTTTCAGTTCACTTCCCAGCCCGCTGGCTCGCTCCTGCAGCGAGCGCAGTCCGAAACCAGTACGATTTTCCTGCAAGTCAAATCCTTTCCCATCATCTTTGATCGTACAACTTAGATCCTGATCGGAATATACCAATCTGACGAGTACATTCGTGGCCTGGCTGTGCCGAGCGACATTGGACAAGGTCTCTCGTACGATTTTTAAGATGGCCTGCTCAATATCCACTGGAAGTGGTCGCTCGTTTTGGATCTGCAAATCGAGCTCGATCTCGTTCTGCTGCAACCAATCCTCTGTAAACTGACGCAGAGCAGGTACTAATCCTTTGTCCTCCAATACCGGAGGAAGAAGTTCCTTGATCAGGCCGGTCAATTCCTCCCGCAGGTTATCGATCAAAAGCTCGGCCTGCTCGGCGTGGGTTTGAGCTTTATCCAGATCTTTGCCCATCAATCTTTGGACGGTGCTAATCTGAGCTGAGGCGGCAAATGCCATTTGCTTTACACTGTCGTGAAGATCACGCGCCAGACGGTTGCGTTCTTCTACGAGTGCCAATTCGCGGCGTGTCTCCAGAAGATCCTCGAGTTCCCTGGCCATCTGGTTTAGGCGATTGGCCAGTTGTCCAACCTCGTCCTCGGAAGGATCGTCTATGGCGATAGTAAAATCCCCCTGACTCCAAGAAAGCGATGCTTCCGCAAGTTGCTCCAGCCGGCTTGTTAAGGTTCTCCCTGCTAGAAAACCAAAAACGGTACCGATCAACCCAGCAACAATCGCGAAGATCAAGAAACTGATCCCCAGGACGGGCAGTAGGTCGCCCAGATACGATGCCAGGGTTGGGGCTGCCGCCGACATAGCTATGACGCCGAGCACATGCTCGTGTGGATCATCCCAAACGGGTACAGCCATGACAACGGTGTTCTCCGAATTCACACTGGAAAACAAATTAGGTGAATTTTCTTCTCCCGCCAGGGCGGCCATGAGCGGGGCTTCCCATCCCGGCAAGCTGTCGAAATCCAACGCCTGACCGACGGCTGCATCATCGATATAACCCGCGGGGGACATTCCCAGTAGTAGCCCATCACTTCGGATGACGAGCAGACCGTCAGTATCGCCGAATGAGTATCCCACTGTGCCTTGTGGTGGCCTGATGCCCTCTAACCAAACACCGATCTCGTCGAGATCTTCCGGCGATTCTTCAAGGAAGTGCTGCAGACTGGGCGCGTACGTTGTTGAAACGGATTCAATCAGCCATTCAGGGATATATCCACTCTCAAACAGATAGGAGATCGTGCCAGCTCCAACGATATAAATTATGAGCTCTATAACAAGTAACGCTCCAACCGTCACAGCGGTGTAGCTCAAGGTCAGTCTCCATCGGAGCTGTTTTCTTAGATTTTTGAGGGTTTTCCAAATTTTCATCTGATAATTATAGAGCACGGACGTAAAATCATGCTTGCGCGTCTCCCATCTCTCCCACTCACCAAGCCCTGACTGTACATGTAAATTTGTTGATGCGATAATCCCTGATAAGAAGCGAAAACCAGGGCGAACCTGGGTTCGCCCTGATCTTTGATGGTTGGCTCAGTCACTTCTGCGAACTTGATTGATTTTACGGATCGACCCGGAAAACAGGATTGCGGCCGCAACAAGGATCAACACCCAGGTAATAAAATGAGCATCAATACCGGTCCTCGAGATAATATCGTATTCAAATTTCCCGGCAAAATCTGACCACCAGTATGAAAAGTTGATGATGTCGACAACCGTATGGGCGATCATCACGGGAAGGAGCGATCCGATGGATTGTGCTAGCAACCCAAACAGCATACTGCCGAGGAAGAGATGGATGAGAAGCGGCGCTGACCAAGCCTGCTGTAAGTGCGCAGCAACGAAAAAGAGCGAGACAACAACATTGGCGGCTAGAAGACCGTAGCGTTTCTCGAGCGGAACTTGAGCATAGCCGCGAAAACCGGTTTCCTCACAAATACCTGCTACCAGGGAGGTCATGATGATCACCCCTACAGTCATCAATGGCGACAAGCTTGCATAAAAACTGGTCCCCTGGGTGAATGCTTCCGCTGGAAACTCGATAAGGCGGAAGGTGACTACCAAACCTGACTGGAAGAGCAGAACAAAGAGCCCTCCAGCAAGTAGACTCCATCTCCACATACGGGGTGAGAGTTTTGTTGCCCGGAAGGAAGTTTTCCGAGCAGTTGCCGTCGCTTTCGATCCCCAACTGCCGCTGAAGTATTTCCAGTACAGGAAAAGCAGACCGATCATTACTATTAGTGCCACGGGCAGCGGCAAGAGCGTTCCCACGATCGGCCAGGCCATCACACCAACGGTATTGACGAGAAAGCCCAGAATGATCGCCTTGATCAAAACAGGGATTCGCTGCCACAATCTTGCAAGACCAGAGGCTGTGTTGGGTGCGGTTTTATTTTTCGTTTCCATCAGATTAATCTCCTTTGCTGCAGAATGGGTTTGACTTGCTTACAGAATAGGAGAAGATGTTCTCAAGTACACGACTCTCTGAGGGGTATTCTTTCAGTACTTTTGAGGGGGTCGTTCCCGGTGAAGATTGCTCACCCGAAGATGCTGGACACCATAGAGGTGAGAGATTCACAGTTTAGATCAGGGGGCTGAAGTGATCCTCAGCACCCTAATTTGATTAAGTACATGAGAAATACTAGAGGTGTGTAACGAGGCTGATGGTGATAGTAATCGGTTCTTATCTGATAATGAAAGTAATTGGATACTTATTATAGAGATAATAGGAAGCCAGGAATGAAAGCCCCCAACCGGCCCCCTCTGGTTGGTGGTATTTTTATGATCTAGGTACACCCGGGGGATTGGCTAACAAGTCTATTCTGGCCTATGATTTAGATTGATTGTCCGAACAATGCAGATTGGGGGCAAGACCAACTACAAATATTCCATTTTCCTAAAAAAATCCGAATATTGGATGACGATAACAGTGTTTGTGATTTTCAACAACACTTACACAGCTGATTACCTTTGTAATCGGAGGCTGACTTGAGATTTCATGGGTTTCCTCAAATGGATAGATTCATATATGTTTTGGGGCCTGGTAGTTGAATCCAGGGTTTTCAATCAACCAGGGATTGTCAGGTCTATAGCCTGTGGTCTATTATTTCGCATGTATCTCATCGTGATATTTGGAACATAGAAATTACCCTTTGACCCTATAATCATATGGAGGAGGATCAATGGCAATCCAAAATGATGATTCCAGTAACACAATCCCTTATTTATTCGCGCTCGCTGCGAGATTGGAGGGAGAAGGCCAATACAACAATGCCAAACTTGCGCGCAGTGCTGCGGAAGCCATTTCCCGTCGAGCCGCATTTAATATAAAACTGCCTTCCGGCAAATCCACGTTGGCTGATGAGTTGTACAAAGCAATTGATGTGGTCTCCAATTTCGATGTTAGCTCTGATCTTACAGATGCCCTGAAGCTTGGTGCAGATGCCATGGTTGAAGGGCGGTTGCCGTTAATCAATGAAAGCCCACATCCTTACGTATGCCGCACTTGTGGCCACGTGGTACTCAAAGAGCCTTCCGTAAATTGTCCGGTATGCAATGTCAGACCACAAACATTCAAAAGGTTTCTCCCTGTCTATTGGTTAGATGCCCTTGACCCGTTTAATGTATTGGAGAGACTTCGCCAGACACCTCAAGATGTCGCTGCCTTAATGGAAGGGTTAACCGAGGAAGATATGAATCAAGTTCCGGAGGATGGCGGCTGGAATATCCGAAACGCAATCTCTCACTTGCGAGATGCTCAGGGTGTGATGGAATTCCGTATCAATTTGATGATAGATCAAGACAATCCAAAACTTGAGTCCAAAGCGGTATTCGAATGGGCAGCCCGAGAGGAAGACCGTCCTCCAACAACAGAGGAAATCTACAAAACCTATTATGACTCTCGCCAAAAGGTCCTCACCAAATTGGAAAGTCTCCCTCTCCGGAATTGGTGGCGGACAGGAGAACATGAAGAGTTTGGTACTCTCACAATCAAGCAGCAAGCGAGTTACTTCGCCTCCCACGAACTAACCCACTTCCCTCAAATCGAATCCCTCATCAATCATTTTAAATGAATCACAGAATAGTGAAATCCCTACTCCCTGAAATCGGAATTGAGAAAATTCTTGCGTTCTCACCAATTCCGGTGAGAGCGCAAGAAAATATGCCCAACGAATTGAATCCAGGGAATTAATAATTCCTTATGTTGTATTATAGAAATGGTGGGGAGCGGTATTTCTTGGCATGATTCGATTTAACAGCAATAGTTTTTAACTACCTTCCCCATAAGTTATATTCCTTTCCATTGAGCTA
The DNA here is from genome assembly GCA_030668545.1 of Anaerolineales bacterium. GTDB lineage: Bacteria > Chloroflexota > Anaerolineae > Anaerolineales > E44-bin32 > E44-bin32. The sequence continues at coordinate 5,180 of DAOUTT010000173.1, forward strand.
ATAAACGAATCCGGATCCCTTCTTTCATGGGGTGGATCTTATTGATGTAGTGACGCGCGCATGATGAAACAGTCCGAATTACCCACAAACAAAGTAATCGAGGCGAATGAAGAGGTATCGCTTTCAGAA
>DAOUTT010000289.1 GCA_030668545.1 Anaerolineales bacterium
GAGGGTGAATTGATCGAAGAAACTCGCCTACCCACCACCAAAAAATCTTTCCACCAGCGGTTCTCCGTGCTCCCTCCCTGCCGGGTCGCCATGGAAGTCGGCACACATTCTCGCTGGTCAAGCCATTTGTTGACAGGGCTGGGGCATGATGTTCTGGTCGCCAACGCCCGCAAACTAAGAGCGATCTACCACACTCCCCGCAAGGGAGATCGCGCTGACGCTGAGATCCTCGCTCGCCTGGCTCGCCTCGATCCTGAGCTGCTCTCCCCCATCCACCATCGGTCGCCCCAGGCTCAAGCTGACCTGGCTGTACTGCGATCACGTGATGCCATCGTCCGTTGCCGCACCTTACTCATCAACCATGCCCGCGACATCGTCAAAGCCTCTGGATCGCGTTTGCCATCTTGCACAGCAGACAGCTTCGCTCACAAAGTCGCCCCTCACATCCCCGAGCCTCTTCTACCTGCTCTTGCGCCTATCATCGACACCATTGCTTCCCTCACCCAACAGATCAAATCCTATGACCGAAAGAACGAAGGGCTTTGCAGCGAAAGCTACCCGGAGACCAAGCTGCTCCGCGAGATCAGCGGCGTGGGCCCACTCACTTCTCTGGCCTTCATCCTCACTCTTGAAAACCCCGATCGCTTCCACAGGAGCCGGCAAGTGGGTCCGGCTATAGGACTTGTCCCTCGCAGAGATCAATCCGGCGATCAAGACCCGCAGCTGCGAATCACCAAGACCGGAGACCCCTACTTGCGCCGCCTGCTGGTGTCCTCCGCACAATACATTCTCGGGCCTTTTGGACCCGATTGCGATCTGCGACGTTGGGGCTTGAAGTTGGCCGAACGGGGAGGCAAGAACGCTAAAAAGAGAGCCGTGGTTGGTGTCGCCCGGAAATTAGCCGTTCTGCTTCACCATCTATGGAAGACCGGTGAGCTCTATGACCCCTTCTATCTTGCCAGGAAACATGACCAGGCACCCGAAGCCGTCCCCGTTGCAGCTTGATCTTGATCCGTCTATTCCTCAGTGATTGGAGGTGCACCACAGAAATTACCGGAAGGGAAGGCAGGGCAGGACGACTGCTTGAATTCTCCCTCCAGCCAACGCCTCGTTCGGGTGACTGCGGCTAACGTCTGGGCCAGGCAAATGCCAGAGGCCGTCAGCGAGATGGCAGCACCCGCCTGGATCGAACACCAACGGGCACCGGGTTCACAAAAGAGCCCACTAAGAGTGCGGATGGAAGCAAGGTGAAAGGTTGAGGTTGGAGGAGATCTAACGGTTAGTCGCCACGTCGACCCTTGACAAACAAGGCCTTCTCATGGAAGACGTTAGATGGCGCTAGTTCTCGCCCCTAACATTGGACCAGTATTCGTCTGCCTCCGCTTCTAACTTCTCTAATCGTGTGTAGTAATCTGGAAACTCGCGAAGGTGCGCCAAAGCAATCTTTCCTGTCAGGAGTTCATCATTGTTTGTGACATCCGTCTCAGGATCGTGAGATCCATGTTCAAGTTCTACTTCCAAACCCATCCGAAATTCGCTAAGTTGCACTTCATCCCAATCAATCCCGAGCTCATCACCAATCCTTTTTGCTTCTTCATCGGTGAACTTCTTCCCTGCACTCATTAGTGACCTCCTGGTAGTTTTTGGATCCAATTATTGTCAAGATGTAAATTTATATCTATTGCGCCATCTAACGGATGAGCTCACCTGCGACTCCAGGAGCGAACATTCCTGGCGCGTAAGCGGGACTCGGAGCGAAGACCGCAACAGAGTCCCCTGCCCCACGTCCGACTGGCCGGGAGTTGTCAGCTGGAGCGATATGTTATGTGGCAACTTGAGTCGCGATTAGCCAGCCTGTTTGAACGCTTCAATCACCACCAATCCGGACGGGAGAACCGTGGATACCACCGGCGCTAACGCAGCTTGTTCAAGGGCGGTGACTACGTCGTCCACCGAAGGGGTTTCGTGATCTAGGTCCATCATGGCGAAAATCAGATCTCCCATTCGTCTGAGCAGACCGGGACGCTCAGCCCCGTGGCTGAGCCAGTAGCCAAAACCATCGAAATTCGAGCAATGGACGATTCGGCCGCCTTCTTTGAGCGAATCCCTGAATTTCGCGAAGAGATCCCTTGAAAACCCACCGATATCGCTCATGAGAATCAGATCCTGCTCTCGGGGAAGGTCATCATTGAAGATGTCCAGCGGATGGTAGGCGATGGATGTCCACCCCATCGATGTGGCGTACTCGCGCCCAACTTCGCAGACGTTCGGTAGATCAATCACCGTCGAGGTGACTTGCGAATGCTGCTCGATAATACCCCATGACATAATACCTGAGCCTCCTCCCACGTCGAGTATCGTTTGAACGCCGTCCAATTTAAGGTGGTGACCCAACTCTCTTGCCATCGGAGCGTGCATCTCAGCCAACATGATTGTGAATTTCTTCGCGTACTCCTTTGAATCCTGCAACTCCTCTACATATCCTTTGATACCCGGTTGGGCATTGAGAACAGAAACTCTCTGCGAGATACGGGAGTTCAAATCGGTCATCGTCGGGTAGTATTTTTCGGCCTCAACGGCCAAAACTCCCCATGAATCACGTCCATAGGCGTTGAGTATGCACGTAGCCGCTCGCTGGGACGGTTTGAAAACGCCACCGTCCTCCTCGAGTAGGCCCATTTCGAGCAACAGCATCAGATAGGCTCGAGATCGTTCAACGGGAATAGAGTAGGCCTTTGCCACATCGCTGGTGTCCCATTCGTTGTCAACGAGGTCCCAGAACAGCCCCTGTCGCAACGAAGTTGTGATCGCGGCCGACGCAACGTTCATCCTCAACAGGTCCAGCACATCTTCCGTGAATTCTATTCTCATGGCAACCTCCAGGTCAGAAGGAATGCTACACTCAGCCGGTAATGCGGCACGACGATAATAGCATGATCCCGAGTTCTGGGACCGACAGGACAGCCACCTGTTCGCAGTGGGAGGCGCTGGACAGGAATCGTTCGGTTTCTCCCAATATGGCGTGTTGCCACATAACGGCTTTGAGCTCAGCGGCCCCGCTAATTCCTTGGATTGCTCTTCAAGATTCTTATAACAAGACCATCGCCCCCAAATCGCGGCATCCCCGGTCCGTTCCAGCGAATGGTTAGGCCGATTTAGATTTTATGGGCTTTGCGAAGATCTATCATTTCACCAGATTCATGCAAATATAAGGAGTAAGGGATCTCTCCAACGACAAACTGATCCACGATCTGAACAATCTTATCTAAGTGATCAATCCTTATTGGAAGAGCAGTAAGCTGCGTCATCTTGACTTCTTTACTCTGATGGGCAACCTGATCGTGACGATAAGTGGATAACGGCTCAAATCTCTGCTCAAGATCAATTATCGAAGAAGAAGCCTTCTCCTGGAGAGAAACATCATTCTCATACTTGCACCACTCTTTGTGAACTTGCCACAAATTCC
>DAOUTT010000242.1 GCA_030668545.1 Anaerolineales bacterium
CGCACGCTCTTTAGTCGAAGCCATGAGTGGACGCATTTGGGTAGACAGTCAGCCGGGGTCTGGAACTACATTTTCAATCTTGTTACCATTCTCAACCCAAAACCCAACCTATGCAGATAGTGTGGAATAGCCCGAATGCAATTACTAAAGAATCTGATCGTTGGTCTAACCATTTCGATTCTCGCGATCGCTGTGCTCCTGGGAACATGGTTAACCGTATTTGCTGAAGCCGAAGTATCATCCTTCTTTGACCGCCAGAAAGCATCTAATCCAATAGTGGACTGCGCCCCACCCGACGGTTGGTCTGTGTACCGCGTCCACAATGGGGACACACTCACAAATCTCGCTGACCAGTTTCGGATCGAGCGCACAACATTAATGTCGATTAATTGCATCGAGAGTGACATCACACCTGGCGATACGATTTACCTCCCCGTGCTTGAAGTGACAGATCCATCGCTTTCATGCGGGCCGCCTCCGACCTGGGTCCTTTATGGACTGGAAGAGGGCGACTCATTAAGCAAGCTCGCTGAGCGATTCGGGGTCGATGAACCAATGCTATGGCACGCGAATTGCATAGATATCCACACCGAATTGCCGCCCGGAATGAGTATTTATGTACCACCGGCGAAGTAAGTTGGGATGTAAATCTCAAATCGGCCGCCAACACAATATTGCAGCCCCAAATCAAATAACCTCGTAGTAAGGAAGTCGGGCGATCTAATGGGGAACTAGAGAGTTGACTCTGACGTTAATATGATGAGCACATTCATCCGATGAAATCCATTAATCACTTTGATCGTCTCTTGATGATCGTTATGCTTCTTGTTTTAATCCTGCTAGTTGGCGCCTGCAGTAACCTGGTAGGCATGCTAACCGGGGGCTCTGCTGCGCTTGCCAATCCACTTGTAACCATAGATCCGAATGCCGCTGCCACTAGCACTCCTTTCAACCCACTCCCACTCACACAAACGCCCCCACCGCCGCCGCCTGCCGCCACAACTTTAGCCGGTCCGACCCCGATAGACCCATGGAGCGGTTTCGCCGCCCCGGTCGAACCGTCAGCGATTGAAATCCACCGTCCGATACCGCTGTTGCCGATGGGGGAAAATGTCGTAAATATCATGGTCCTCGGCTCAGATGAGCGTCCCTATAGCTACGGGCACCGAACCGATACCATGATGCTGGTTTCACTTGATCTCGAAGCCGGCACCGCCACATTACTCTCCTTCCCTCGCGATCTATACGTCTTCATACCCGGCTGGCGGGTGGACCGGATCAATGTCGCCGATGCCTATGGAGGACCTGAGAGAGTCGCTCAAACGATCCTCTACAATTTCGGCATAGAAGTTGATCATACGGTTATGATTAACTTTTACGGGTTCACCCAAGTGGTTGATACGCTGGGCGGGATAGATGTGGAGGTCGAAGCGTATCTTTATGATGAATGCGGTCGTAGAGATTGGTCATACTCCCCCGGGAGGACCTATCACATGGACGGGTTCACCGCGCTCTGCTACGTCCGAATGCGCAAAACTACCGGGGATTTTGATCGCTTGCGCCGCCAGCAAGAGACTATGCTGGCAATCTTCAATAAATTGTTAACCCTCGAAGGGCTCTCTAGAGTACCGGACCTTTACGCTCTATTTCGCTCTTATGTTGAAACAGATATTACCGTCGAGGACACCCTCCGCTTACTGCCGCTGGCGACAAAACTGGCCGCCGATCCGGACCGAATACACCGCTATTCCATCGATCCCACAATGGCTTCACAATGGAGAGTGCCCTATAGCGGCGCCGCCGTCCTCCTGCCCGACTGGGAGGTGATCGAGCCCATGCTTCACGAAATTTTCGAACGTCACCCTCAAGATTAGAACCGCGCCTTACAAGCTGACCCTAATCACTGCTTTCAGATTTGACATTTCCCATCTCACAAACTAGGATTGACGATATGAATGACTACACGAAGCCGATTTTTACAGGAGGCTCTCATGGATGAGCCGCTTGAGGATCTCCCTCTCTTTTCGTACCAGACAACGAGCAGTGTTTCCGAGAGCGAGGCGACCGCGCCCCTTAAATCCGATTCCAGCCTCAGCGCGGCGATAAACGCCTGGGGCGAGGCGCTCGAAGCGCAGGGTCGTTCGATTCATACGGTTAAGGCATTCACTGGAGATATGCGCCTGGTTGGGAAGTTCGTTGGCCCTGGTCAGCCGATCAACCAGATAAGCACAAACGATCTTAAGAATTTCCTCGATTGGATGCTGAACCGGCGGGGCGTCTCATGCAGCCCAAAGACCTACGCCCGCCGCATCACCTCGATTAAAGCGTTTTACCGCTGGCTCGTAGAGACAGGCGTTCTCCAAGAGGATGCCGCAGCCCCGATCCCCCAGCAATCGGTCATCAGCCCGTTGCCAGAAGTGCTCACACAAGAAGAAGTCGAAGCAGTGGTAAAAAGCGCCGAATTAATGCGCAAGGGTTCTTCTCCTGATGCACGTCCCTACACGCTTTTAAAGTTATTGCTTGATACGGGAATTAAGAAGGGGGAATGTCTAAACATCCATCTGAATCACATCGACTTGAATACTGTGGATGGGCCGATTCTATTCATCCGCTATGGAAGTGTGAGTAAGCGTTATAAAGAGCGCAAACTTGATCTATCCTCTGATTGGATTGAAGCATACCAGGAATACCTTAAGCAGTACGAACCCGCTAACCAGCTCTTCCCCTGGTCGCCGCGCCGATTGGAGTACTTACTCGAGGATATTGGAAAAGCCGCTGGTGTGGAGAAGCATCTCTCCTTTGAGATGTGCCGCTGGACTGCAGTTCTCATCGATTATGTCAATGGCTTAGACCACGACAGAATTCGACAAAAGCTCGGTATCTCGAAAATCCAATGGCGCGAAGTAGGTAACAAGCTGCACCGCTTGGCTGAGAAAAACGCCTAAATCCCACTGACCCCATTTCAATATTATTAAGGGCTGTCCAATGTTCATTTTTGGACAGCCCTTATATTTACATCATGATGCGCCTAATGATTACATCTTCTTTACAACGATATCCCCGATCACATTGGCTGCCACATCTCCCCGGTCTGCAGCGTTGGAGAGATGACGATAGATCTCGCGCAGCTTCAGCATCTCAACTACGTGATCGAGATCACGCGGCATTGCGAAGAGATCGGCGATCGCCTCCCGATAAACTGCCTCCAACCGATTCTCCAAAGCTTTCGCCCGCACGGCATGATCGTTAGCAACATTGGGGTGATCTTCCAATCGCTGCACCCCCATGTAGATCTCACGCGCCGCATCCGCCAGAAGGGAGACCATGCGCTCTATGAAGGTGTTCGGCTGCACGCCGAGCATGTGCATCTCTTCGACTGTCGTATCGGCATAATCGAGTACATCATCGATCGTTAACGAGAGTGCGAAGATGTCCTCGCGATCGATCGGTGTAACGAATGTCTTGTTGAGTTCGTCGATCAGGATCCGACGTACCTCATCGGCTTCTTTCTCAAGCTGGGTTACCGCCATTGCACGCGCTTCGCTGGGTTCTTTAACATATTCGAGCAGCTTCTGCGTCCCTAAAACGGAATATTCCGCCTGCTTAATAAGCAGTTCGATAAAGCGGTTTGTCTTTTTACGAGAGAAGATACTCATACGGTTTCACCCTTCGATTAATCTTATCGTCACGAACAAAGATTGAATTTTAGATTCCCCCGGATTTTCGAAGAAAACTTCCGAAGTGATGACTTCGAGATTTATTCCGGAAAGGATCATCAAAACCCGATCGGCCGGTCGTCTGGATGGTTGATTATAAATGCGAATGCCAATCTCGTGTCAGATCCAGTATTTTGTAGTCCTAATTATAGACTCAAACAGCGAACATCTGTCTACGAACCCATAGAGCTCGTCGAAGATCGTCCGCAGAACACTTGCTTGCCTTACGGACAAGAGACACGTCGAAACATCATAACGACCTGAAATACGCATGTCAAGGAGAATGGAGGCGCAGCTTGACAGCACACATCCTTTTCACCACAATTAGGCCATGGAATCACTTGAAGTCCCTGATGGTCACCGCTCTGGTTTCATCGCCCTTGCTGGTCGAC
>DAOUTT010000148.1 GCA_030668545.1 Anaerolineales bacterium
ATGATATCCGCGACCTTGGTTAAAAGTTCTTGTTTAGCTACCATTTATTGTTTCCGCTTCCTTCATAAGGTCCTGAATTCGTCCCATCTGGAAATTACCCACGAGTGCGCTCAGGCTTGGCCCTGTTTCAGGAGCATGTTCTCGATGCGCTCGATCACTTCTAGTGTCGCCTCACGGTCCAGGACAAGCGTCGTCTGGCGGAGCTCCTGCAGCAGTTCCGGGGGCAGTTCCGCCAGCATCTGCGCGCTCAACTCTATCCCTTCAGGCTGCGCCGGCGATCAGGATATCCAGCTCTTCGCGATACGGCTGGGGCGGCCAGAAAATGTGGTAGTCCGCACGGTGAAGGCGCTCATCTTCCCATTGTTTCCCATACCCCTCCAGTCCCTCGACAGGCGGCGGGTAGGGATGGCGGCAGTAAATTTCGCGGACCCTCTCCTCAGATGGTGCTCTCTCGCCATTGTTCTGGCTCATCATTTGGTCACGAGATCTATTTGGATGAATCCCAGTCTACAACAACGCTCGATCGTAAACAATTTCTCAGCGTGTCCTTTGGTCTGGATTGTCTTTTAAAAACCTTATGCCTGGATGTCCACCCGCACCGGCGGGCGTGGCTGAGCCTCGTATTTCTTCCGCCCTCGCTTCCTCCGGCTGGGTCGCTTCCAGCCGTGACATTCCTTGTACGCCATCTGACTTCCGCACGGGCACCGGTCCTCAGCCTTCTCGAATCAATCAGATCTCCAGTAATCCTTTGAGTGTAACCAGATTGTCCCGCAGTCGGCTCTCGGCTTCGGGCCCGACGAAGAAGCGGTCTTCAAAACGGCCGGAATGGGCCATCTCGATCGATTCGATCACTTCCACGCGAGTGCCCTGATCTCCCCCGGTGATGTTCCAGGTGATGTCCGCCTCCACCATGCCGATGTTGCTCACGTGAAAACTGATGACCTTTGGAGATTCCCATTCCACGATATTACACTCACACGGTTCCGCATGGTCATTCACAACCCAATCCAGACGGAAGTAAGTACCCGCCCCGGATTCTCCTTTACTGAGTTGTCCGTACCCCACCATCTTGGAATACCAGCGCGGGATGTTCTCCAGGTTCGACAAGAACTCCCACACTGATTTCGCAGACGCTTGAACATCGATCGATTCATGAATCTTCACCATGGCAGGTCCTCCGAATTCTTTGCGCCACCTGCGCATCCATTCCCATAGCTGCTTAATAGGAAATTCCGGTTCTCTACGGTTCCAAGGCTCCCTATTCGATCCGTTTTTTCCTTGCAACCCGGATTGCGTCGGTGATAATCAGCCCCCCTCCGATCAAGGCCCACGCGGTAGCGGTCCAGTACACGATCGGGCGCAAATCCAGCGGCGAGTAGATCAACAAACCACCCAGTAGGATTTCAAAAACCGCCAGGGTCTTGTGAGCCGCCGTACGTTTTCCCTTGATATAGCGACCCACGCGGCGCTCGCCCATCAGATGCAAAATCCCGGTCAACAGGATTACCGCACCCAGGATTACAATAAGCACTTCCTCCGGGAGAACTTCCCGAATGATCGTCCGGCTGATCACAAGCAGCCCCGCAATGATTGCTACCACCCAAAGAGCAAGTGATGTGCGCCTTCCTAAGACCTTCTCTTCTTGTCCTCCAAATACGGGATTGGCATGCCGCAGGAGGATGAAACCGTTGGCCAGCCAGAACATTCCCATCATATTGAAGAGGAAGCCGCGCGTTTTTTCCGGATCGAATATGAGCAATACCCCAAGCAAGATGGCCAAGACTCCACGGATCATCGATATCCAGAATTCGATGGAAGCCTTATCTAGTTTCCGTTTTGCATTTTCAGTCTCCATGAACACCCTCTCTTTCGCACATTTGATGGATTGGATGGAACCTTATCTAGTGACGAGTCGATTTGTTGTCGATTAAATCAGACTTCCGATTGGGCATGATTGATTCGACGATCACACTCTCGTTAGTCGCTTTCACCGATAAAAACGCCAGCTGATCCCTCGGTATATCGCCAACGTTCCATGCGCACACCCATATCATCCATGTCGGTATGGATTGCTTCGTCCCGAGATGGATCATGAATCTGATGATGGTCTGTGTGTTGGCATTTCAGGTACCTATTCCGTTTCCGCTTGTGCAAGTCCAACTTCATTTAACCTCGCGATCCGCTGCGCATACCAGGCCGACAGCGGAACCGCACTGATCCCGTGCGCCATCACGCTGAAGAATATCGTAATCATCACCAAACTAAAGAACAACTCCTGGCTTGGCATGGCGTCTAGCCGTATCACGGTATAGACATATAAGATCGAACCGATCCCGCCGGGGCCAAACCAACCCAGATACAGTTTGGATTCAGGGCGGATCTTGGTGCCGAATAAACTGATGAACACCGGGAGCATCCGGATCAACGTCAAACTGAAGAGAGTATAGATGATAATTGAGGTGTTGATATATTGGAGTGCCGGGTATAGCATCAGCGCTCCAAAAAACATAAAAGTCAACATCATCAACAATGTGTTCTCCAACTCTGTAAAACTGTGCAAGCGTTTGATCTCCTCTTGCTCAATGACGTTTCCCGATACGATCCCAAAGGAGAAAGCGGCTATGAAACCATTGCCTCCGATGACATCGGCAATTCCGTATGTTAGCAATACCAACGCCAACCAGGCCAGCTTCTGGAAACGGGATGATATCCAGTCGCTTTTACTTCCCCATGAGATGTACCTGGCTGCCAAATAACCCATGACGATGCCGACGACTGTGCCAAATGCGATATTTCTAACGGTGAAACTCAGGAGTCCGCCTCTCCCCAAACCGATCTCGCTTTCGAACGCCAATGAGGTAAAAAGTAAATTGAAGAGCCAGTAGAAGTGTAAAAAGCGCGACAACCAACAGCCCAAAGAGTGTGTAAATCATCGGCAAGATGGTGATCGTATTCCGAATACGATTGGAGACAGTGGCGACCACTAAAATGCCGATGAGAATGAAAAATAGGGTATATGACTCCATATTTGGACTCGGTGAATATCAGAATCTCATTCTTCCAGCCAGGATTCAGCTATTTCATAGGCTTTCTGCAGGGAGGCTAGAACACGGTCCTCTGCCGGCAGGACATTATCTGCACCGATGACCTCCAGGGCACCAGTGTTCTCCAATTGTGTGCGAACTCTATCACCCACTTCTGCCAGATAAAGCCGACCACCATTCTGTTGAATCGCCTTCGCATAGCGTTCGAAGACCCCGATGGCCGTGCTCCCCAGATTGATCCGCCCGCGCAAGTTGATGACTACAACAGCATGATGGCCTTCGTCAGCTGAGGGCGCCTCCTCTTCGAAATCAATGGCCGCTGCGAAGAATAGACTGCCATACGGGATCAATAGAGTTACTTTATTGCTGGGTAAGTCGTTCGGAGCCGGACGTTCTAAGAAATCAGCATCCTCCGTCGGGACGAGTTCCATGATGGTCATACGCTCCGCGGATTGGAACACGATCAGTAAGACTTGGATGATCACACCGAAGAAGATCGCTTGTTGGACCGGTAAGAAGAGCGTCGCGACCAGAGTCGCCAGGAACACAGTGGCAGATAAGCTGTTGGTGTTCCATATCATGCGAATCTCGGCCGGTTTGATCGCCTGGTAACCAGACAGGATCAGGATGGCCGCCAGACAAGTCATGGGGAGGTGGCCGATCAGCGATGCAAACAGCAACACACCGATGGCGACGAATATGCCGGTGAAGATATTTGCCCAACGGGATTGAGCACCCGCTCCAACCACCAGCGCTGTTCCAGAGACGGATCCACCGATCGGTAGACCCTGGAAGAAGCTGGCGACAATGTTGCCAAGCCCCTGGCCTCTGAAATCGCCATCTGGATCCGGTATCTTGCCATCCGGGTTGGCGTATCCCTGGCTGACCCCTGCGCCCTGGACCAGGCCGATGATCCCAATCGCAATCGCAGGTAGGAGCAATTCTGGAACCAGCATGATGCTGGGTAGCATCGGTCTTGGTAGGCCTTCCGGGATCTCGCCCACCAATGCTACTGTTTCCAGAGACAGGAATCCAACCAACACCGCCCCGCTGATCAGTGCGATCAGCATGGAGAATGATTTCAATGGCGTGCGGTTCAGGATCAGGATCACGACAATTGTCAATAACCCAATGGCCAAGGTAACTGGATCAACCTGGTTAAGGTTTCCAAATAAATCAATGATGTCGGCCAGATAGTTATCCCCCTGGATGTCATAGCCCGTGAAATCGGAAAGTTGGTTGAGAATGATGACAAAGGCGATCCCGGTTAGAAAACCACGCATCACCGAGTTGGAGATGAAGCGGGTAAGCCAACCGAGCTTCAACAGCCCCATGAGCAGCATGAATAGGCCGACGAGCAGAGTCAGTGTAACCAGCGCTTCGACCTGCTCGTCTCCGGAGTAGCCTGCGAGCGCGTCATAGGCCACCAGCGCCATGGCGCTGGCGTTGATCACCGCCATATACACCGAGCTGGTGAAGATGGCCGCGATGGGGGTTCCCACCATCAAGTTGTATAAACCATAGACCGGATTGACACCCGCAAGTGTGGCACTTGCCATACCATCCGGGATCCCTCCTATTGAAGCGGTGAGGCCGGCGATGATATCTTTGCCAATTGTTCTCCGATTTATTTTCAAGCTCACCAATCTCCTCCTGGATTCAGCTTCGGTCTCTCACCCTATCGGCTAATCCCCTTGAACGGGCTCAACAGGCGGAGCCCGAATATCAACAGAGCAGTAAAATAGCAGTACATTGTATTTTCTTTGTTAGCGGGGCGTGTTTTCAACACGCCCGTCCAGGTGGTAGTCTATCTCTCGCAGACTCGTTTCTCTATTCATATCCGGCAGCCAGTACGGTATCCAAAGCATTCTCCTGCGGCCTCTTCCTCGACGGTTTCTACAGCGACCAGCGCATCGGCCCGCCTCCTGGCGGCTCAATCTTCGATCACACTGGCGACCTAGAGAACCCTGAGTAGCTTCCACGGCAGCAGCTGCCTTCATCCCCCACATCGATGTCCCTGGGCTCGGAGATATTCAACATCTCTCGCCTGCGCGTTACGCCTGCGCGGCAGCCTGACCGCGCTTGCCCAATTCACCAGCGATGACCATCAGCAGGATCAAGCCCAGGATTCCGACCAGCATGACCATCACCAGCACGTTGGCGTCATCGGAAAAGTTCTGCGCTGCCACCAGCATGGCCGCGGCCAGGTTGCGCTGCGCCGTGCCCAGGCCCATGACAGAGCGCATACTGGCATCTTTACCGCCCAGCAGCAGGCCGATCGCCAGCGCGCCCACCAGGAAAATTAAGGCGGCCAGGATGCCACCCGTGCCGATGGTGGCAATAATGGTGCTGAACTCCAGCACCAGGACGGTGACCAGCATAACCACAATCGCCATGCTGGAGACCTGGGACATATTCGGCTGCAGGTGTCCAGCAGTCTCTTCATAGCGCGCCTTGATAAACAGGCCGATCCCCAGCGGGACTAGCATGGTCATGATCAAGGACTTGGCGATATCCCAGGGGCTGACCGATGCGCCAGGCAGCAGCAAGGGCAGCACGATGGGCAGGTAAATCACAGTCACGACCATCAGCAGGGTCATCAAGCCGACCGAGAAGGCCGCGCTGCCTTTGGCCTTCTGCACCAGATTGGGCAGGAAGGGCGCGCCGGCGGCTGTGCCGGCGATGATCAGGCCGGTGGCCAGGCCATCATACAGCGGGATTACCACCGTAATCAAGTAGGCCAGGGCGGGCACCAGGATGAAGTTTCCCAACAAGGCCAGGAGTACGACCTTCACGTCGCGCAGCGGGTCAATGATCTGCTTGACCGTCAGGCTCAAGCCCATGGCCAGCATGCTGGTGATGATGAAGGTCAGTGCGGAAATTTGAGCGATTACAGTAATAACTTCAGACACTTGATTCTCCTTTACTTCATTTTCAGTTGAGCCAAAACCCCTAACCTTTCAGAATGTCCTAAGTTCCATAGACCGACACCTGAAA
>DAOUTT010000219.1 GCA_030668545.1 Anaerolineales bacterium
AAAGATTTGACCACCGTCGCGCATATCACAGATTAAATCCCAGTGGATCGCGCTTTCGTTCTTTCCGCCGACCTCGGCGAAACCGAATCCGAGCGCCATGTGGATCGTCCCACCGATTTTCTCATCGAAGAGCATATTCTTAATGAAGCGGTTAATGCGTTTGTTGGTCCCGATGGCAAATTCTCCCAGGTAGCGCGCCCCCTCATCTGTGTCGAGCATGCTCATCAGGAAATCCTCGTTCTTCTCAGCGCTCGCCTCAACAACCTTACCCTTTTCAAATTTCAGATCCACACCTTCCACCTCTCGTCCCTGGCGGATCGCAGGATAGGTGAAGCGCACCCAACCGTTGACCGCGTCTTCCACCGGGCTGGTGTAAATCTCACCGCTGGGCATATTCTTTTTCCCATCCGAGTTGATAAAATCCCGTCCTTCAATCGATACTTCCAGATCAACATTCGGACCTTTCACCGAGAGCAGTTTCTTGCCTTTCAACCAGTCCACGAGCCTTTGCTGCTCGTCGTGAATCTTATTCCACTCAGCGGCCGGATCATTCGTATCAGAGAATGTTGTGCCGAAGACATAGTCAGAGAATTCCTCGAGGCTCATCTCCGCGTCTTGTGCCACAGCCTGGGTGGGATACAAAGAGATCACCCAGCGCAGATCACCTGCAGCGGCGCGCTGCCTGTAGACCTTTGTCACCTCTGTATATGCCCGCGCCCGTAGTTGCTGCTTCGCCGGATCGACGTTGCTCAAGCGGCGGGTGTTCGACTGGCTCTGGAGAACAACCATCACATCAAATTCTTCGCGCACCATTTTGTCAAAACGGTTGACGTGCTGGATTTGATCATCATTCCCCTCCGTGAAGAGGATATATTCCAGCGCTTCCGTCTCGGCACGTGAGCGCAGCCCGCCAAGAAGAACATACGGATACCCACCGGCTGCCAGCGCCTGGCGGTAGACCTCCTCCGCCAGCGGCAGCGCCACCGGTTGGGTGAGGATGCCGACATGATCCCCGGGTTTAACCTCGGTGGAGTAATGGACGAGGGTTTTGGCGAGGTTAGTCAATCGTAAATCAGCCATGAAGTGTTTCTCCTTAAGAATAGGACGCGTTACACAGGGAATCAGATTATAGTCCCACACATTCTACAACCGCCATCCTAAGTGGGTTCATGCATGGGGGTTAACGAAAATACCGATTGAAGTTTTCAGCCTTGGTTTTGGATGAAATATGGAAAATTGCTCATGAATCTTATGGAAAACGACCGACCAGGTAGGATAATGTCCTGAGGTTGATTAGACCCTACCATTCACCTTCGAGCACACAACCATCATTCAGAATAAGCTGCAATGAATAGCCCGTGGGACCCGCCACATATTCGAAGGTTATTGTGATAAAAGTAGATTTTCCAGCTTGAATTGTGTTATCGACGCCATCGACCCGGTGCAGCTCACCATCTCCCTCGGCGTCGCCTTGCCAGAGCACGAGTTCACCCAGTTGGATTTGTTCGGGCAGGCCGTTCGTCAGCAGCGGCCAACCCGGACTTATATCCTCCAGGTGAAAATCCTCGCCAGCATTGTCGATCAACCAGGTCACTTCATCCCCGTCTACACTCGGTGTGAAAAGCGCCAACCCCGGGCATGAGCTGGATGTGATCGGTAACGTCGGCGAAGTCGGGCTCGGTCCAAGTTCACTTGTGGCAGTGGAAGAAACCTCCGCCGAGGCAGTCTCGAGGTCCGCTGTTGATGCCCCATCATTCGCAGTGGGGGTGAGCGCCGGTACCCCGCTACCACCCAAACCGCGCACCACGACGAAAGCGGCGATCGCCAAGACGGGAATTAATGCGGCGATGATCCAGCCGGCACCCCGACGCCGAGGGGCAATCTCGGGGGCTGCCGCGGGAGATGATACATCTTGAACACGTTCAATGTAGGTAGTTGGCGCTGCAGCGATGCGCTCGAACTCCGGAAGAGGTTTCCCGGCCAATGCAGCCTGGTAAGCCTCTTTCAAGGCCTGTACGCTCGGGAATCGTTTCTCCGGCTTTTTAGCCAGTGCTTTGAGAATCACGACTTCAAGATCAGGTGGGAGATCGGGGCTGAAGCGGCGCGGGCGCGGCACCGGTTCCTGGATGTGTGCCAGGACGGTTGCCATAGGAGAACCCGAGTCAAAAGGCAGACGCCCGGTGGCCATCTCATAAAGAATGACTCCCAGAGAATATTGGTCGGAACGGGCATCCAATTGTTCCCCTCTGCCCTGTTCGGGCGATACATAGGCCGGCGTTCCCATCAGCATCGAGCCAGTGAGACTGCTGTGCCCTTCAATGACCCGCGCTAACCCGAAATCCGTCAGGCATGCATTCCCTGAGTCGTCTAGAATCACATTCGAGGGTTTGATATCTCTGTGGATCACGCCATTCTCATGAGCGAAGGCCAGAGCATCCGCTAGTTGGCCGATCCATTTTGTGCTTTCCTCGCCTGAAATTGCCCCCCGCGCAATGCGCTGGTGCATTGTTTCACCACGGATTAAAGGCATCACAATATAAATGGTGCCCTTATACTGCCCATAAGCGAGGACAGAGACGATATTCGCGTGTTTGAGTTGGGAAACCAGCTGTGCTTCGCGCCGGAAGCGTTTAACGAAACGGCGATCCGAACTCATCGTCGGGGAGAGAACCTTAAGGGCGACCTCCGCTTGAGAGCGAGTGTCGACGGCAAGATAGACCGTCGCCATGCCTCCCTGGCCAATCCTCTCGATGATCCGATAATGATCTAATGTCTGACCAATGAGTGAGCTCATAACAATCGTTTGTAAGGTCTGGGTCTTTATTGAACCACCATTCCAAGTCAATACGGTGGATGTCAGAAAGCGTACCATGTGAAAGTACACTAAGCAAAGGGGACAAAGGTCGGGTCGAACGAATCTGTGAAAAACAGAACTATAAACCGACTTTGTGGCAAAGCATTCAACGATAACTTGACATCCATTCTTGGATACTCTAGGATAACTAATACCTAACTAATCCTCTCGCTTAACACGATTCAATCATCGCTCGCTTCTTCACTACTTCGGAATCACAAAGGCGAGAGGCATTCTATCCAAGCACGCAATTGAAACTCCTGTTTAAGAGGAAGGAGGTGGCTTCTCAAATACTCTTTGGGTTTATGTTCGTTTGAATAAAACCATCTACGGAATTCCAAATGGAGGAGACTAGATAATGCGCAAAATATTATTTCCCCTAGCAAGTCTAATTATCCTGGCTATGCTTCTTTCTGCTTGCGGTGCGCCAGCCACAAGTGACGAGCCCGCTGTCATCGAAGTGACGGCTCCAGGGTACGGTGAGGTCCTGACCCGAGTTCAGGAAAGAGGCCGCGTCGTTTGTGCCGGTCGAACAGACCTGCTCGGCTTCGGATACCTCGATGACGATGGCGGCAACATCGGCTTCGATATCGATCTTTGCCGGGCGGTGGCCGCAGCAGTCCTTGGTGATCCGGAAGCCATCGAGATTGTCCCTGTTACGGCAGCTGAGCGCGGTCCCGTGATTCAGACAGGCGAAGTTGATATCCTGAGCCGCAATGTTACCTGGACATCAAGCCGTGACTCACAGTGGGGCAACTTCACGATCACGATGTTCTACGACGGTCAGGGATATATGGTCCGGGCAGACAGCGGCATCAAATCCCAGGATGACATGGACGGCGCCAGCGTTTGCGTCACCAGCGGTACAACGACTGAGAAAAACCTTGCCGCCGACTTCCGAGAGCGTGGCTTAGAGTTTGAGGCTGTGATCTTCGAGGACACTTCCTCGGTTTACAACGCCTTCTTCGAAGGTCGTTGCGATGTCACCACGAGCGACCGCTCGCAGCTAGCAGCCATCCAGGCCGGCGCGGATAATCCAAGTGATTACGTGATCCTGCCCATGATCATCTCCAAGGAACCGCTCACGCCAGTCGTCTCTCATGGCGACGACCAGTGGTTTGATATCGTCAAGCTCGTCATGTACGCCCTGATCAACGCCGAGAATCCATCCTATGGCCCGATCACGCAGGCGACTGTGGATGATATCTTGGCTAGCGACAACATCAAGGGCAAGACGGTCCTCGGTACTGAAGGCGATTGGGGTTATTCATCGCTCGGCCTCGACGCAGATGCTTTGGCAAATGCCCTTCGAGCCGTTGGAAATTACGGTGAAATTTACAATCGCTACATGGGACCAGAAGGGATCGCGTTTACACTACCGCGCGGTTTGAACGAACACTGGACCGATGGCGGGTTGATCTACGCTCCGCCAATCAAGTAGCTCCGTCTCTCACAGATGAGCAGCCCGTAATATTTCCGGGCTGCTCATAGGTTCTCTCATAAGCGAAAACAAACGGATGTCATCTCCGAACTCACATAGCAATTCACAAGCGCGCAAAAGCATCATCCCTTTCTGGCGTGATGAGCGTGTG
>DAOUTT010000312.1 GCA_030668545.1 Anaerolineales bacterium
GAAAATTTGGTGATGTTTGCAGCGGTCATGTGCTCGATTTATAACGCAGCCGCTCGTGGTGGCATCGGGGCGGTAATGGGTTCTAAAAATCTTAAAGCTCTTGCCGTACGTGGCACGCAGCCGGTTCATGTGGCCGATCCAGATCGCTTCTCCGAGCTAATGGAAAAGGCGTGGGAGCTGTATCATGCTCAATCAGGCGTGCTCAATACTCATCTCTACGGTACTGCCGGTGGGGTCCCGACAATCAATGAGCTTCATGTGTTCCCCTCTTACAACTTCCAGCAAAGCCATTTCGAAGAAGCCGAGAAAATATCGGGGCAACACCTGGTTGAGGGAGGTTACCTGAAGAGGAGAGTGGGATGCTATTCATGCCCAATGTCGTGTCATCGCTATGCTGAGGTGAAGGATGGTCCCTATAAAGGTTCGTACACTGGGGGACCAGAATACGAGACCTTTGGAGCGCTCGGCGCAGGATGTGGTGTGAGCGATATGGAAGCTGTCATAAAAGCCAACGAACTTTGCAATATTTATGGCTTGGATACGATCTCAACTGGAGGCGTTATTCAGTGGGCCATGGAGTGCCATCAGAGGGGACTGGAATTTGACCGTGATGGCCTGGATCTCTCCTGGGGAAACGGAGAGACGATGAATGAGCTCATTCATCGAATCGCCAAGCGAGAAGGTCTTGGGGATCTTCTAGCTGACGGGACCAAACGCGCCGCAGAGACCCTCGGCCAAGGCTCCGACGAATGGGCAATCCAGGCCAAGGGTTTGGAGCAGTCACGCGTCGAAACACGTGCAGCCTATTCCTATGCCCTCGCATTTGCAGTCAATCCCAGAGGACCCGATCACTTGATGACAGAGACTTTGGCTGAGTTCGGACTCAGCCCTGAGATGGTGGATGTTATTGAAAAAATCACTGGTGACAAGAAATATGCCACACCTACTACAACCGAAAAAAGACCTGAGATTGTACGTTGGCACGAAGACGTGTACGCAGTCACGGATGCGCTCGGACTATGTGCATTTACTTCGACAGCCCAATATTACATGACGCCCGAACTCATGGCGGATCTGTTTTCTGCTGCAACCGGAATCCCGTCAGATGAAGAGACCATCATGAGGCTAGGACGGAAAATTGTGACCATGGAAAGGGCCTTCAATACTCGGGAGGGGGCTACCCGGGCAGACGATGTCCTGCCAAAGCGTTTGGCTACAACCGCTTTAGAGGACGCTCCAGGTGAAATCGATATTAACTCACCGGAAGTGATGGATCCAATGTTAGATCGATATTATGAGATGCACGGATGGAATATTGCCACGGGGCGACCCACACGTGAAACGTTAGAGTCTTTAGATCTATCCAGCTGGGCAGATGAACTTGAAGCCATGGATTGCCTCGGATGAGTCAGGAGTGAATACTTTGGAAACCATTACTCGCAAGGATATTGATCCTCTTTTAGAAGGTTTGGCCATTCTGGGCACAGGTGGGGGCGGATCCCCTCAGTGGGGTAAAGCGATACTGGAGCACGATCTCGACCAGGGTCGCTCGGTACAGATCGTTGATCCTCAGGATGTACCGGATGGTGCCTGTACTGCCAGCGGCGGGATTATGGGCTCGGTGAAAGAACTGGATCGCATCGAACCGGGGGACCTTGTTCGGCGATGGGACGACCGGTTTGAATTGGCTGAGGCCTTTAAAGTCATGCAGGAGACGATCGGGCGAAATATTGATTTTGTGGTCCCATTCGAGATGGGTGGCTTAAACACACCTGTGATCCTCTCTCTCGGGGCTCGCATCGGCCTTCCGGTTATCGACGGTGATGGTCTCGGGCGCGCCGCTCCAGAGACTCAGATGGTTTCCTTCATCGGCCATGGTATCTCACTCACTCCGATGCCCCTTGTGGACGCATTGGGCAATATTGTCGTCGTGAGTCATGGCATCGAAAATACCTTCGCAGATCAGCTCGGTCGATGGGTAATTACTCGCGGCGGCGGGATGGGTGCTAATGCCCACTACTCGATGAGCGGCGCAGATCTGAAGAGATCGGTCATCCCGAATACGATTTCGAAAGCTGTGGAGATCGGAAATGTTCTCCTCATGGCACGAGCCCAAAATACTGACCCAGTGGACGCAGTCAGCAAGATGATAAATGGGGTGCATATCCATACAGGGGAAATCGAGGAAATCGAAGAAAACGAGTGGGAAGGTTTTTACTTCACGCGTGTGACTTTGCAAGGTGGTGCAGAGATCGTAATTAAAAACGAGGCCATGGCGCTCTTTTTACAGGGTAAAGCTGTGACGGTTTTTCCTGATCTAATCTGCATGCTGGAACCAACGAGCGGAAGGGGTCTCATGAGTGCTGACTTGAAACCAGGTGATAGGTTGGCTCTTGTTGTTGCTCCCTGTCATCCTAGGTTACGCGCGGCGCGGACCTCAGAAGAAGGACGTATCGCGTTTTCGCCTGAACGATTTGGACAACCTGATCTCAAGTATCAAGAGGTAGAAAATCTCATTTCGGGTTTGTGATGATTGTTTTTCGGGATAGTATCAACGTTGAGTGAGCGCTAGGAGTGTTTTTCGATGGAAGGAATAAAAATTGATGTAAGTAAATGCACTGGCTGCGGCCAATGTGTTCTGGCTTGTTCCTTTGTAAAGACAGGTACTTTCGACCTTAATAAAAGTCGCATCCGCATAATTCAATGGGAGGACTACTGCCTCTCTGTGCCTTTGTTGTGCCAGCAATGCGAGGATGCCCGCTGTATTTGGGTATGTCCCACGGATGCACTGGCGCGACATCCGGACACGGGCATTATCATGGTGGATCCGGATGCATGTATCAACTGTGAACTTTGCATGAAAGAGTGCACATATCAGGTCATCTATATGAATGATGCCGCCGTTCCGGTCATATGCGATTTATGCGGGGGCTCTCCGGCATGTGTAAGTTCCTGCTTTCCGGGAGCACTCACACTTACTGAAATCCCGAAAGGTGAGGAACAACCTTTTCGACCAATCCATGAAGTACTCAATGCGAGACGGCGAGGGGAGAATATCGAACCTCCAGAGTTTTTAATAGATCACGGGGAACTGGGAAAGTGAGTGACAA
>DAOUTT010000257.1 GCA_030668545.1 Anaerolineales bacterium
ATGAAACATCTCCTTGCCCAGAATGCGGCGGGCCGATGCAGCTGTGACCCACAATGAACGGCTCCTACGATTCCCCTATCTGCCTGCAGTGTTCAAAAGAGCGTGAATCTGGACTTAAATCCTTTGGACCCAACCTGCATCCCCCTCTATCTTCGAAAGATGACTCCTCCAGCCGATTTAGAAAAATTCTCGCGGAGGAACAAAGAACGAAAGATGACCCTCTTCCAGGTTGGATGATGGATGAGCTTCCCGAGGAAGCCCGACGCCTCCTTTCAGGTCATGAACTTCCCAGCGGACCAAGTCTGGGTCCTAAGCTGAGCAACGATCTCGCCAAAGCCCTACGCGACCAGGGATACGTCATCAATGAAGACGAAAAAGGTATGCATCTCGGGGGTGCTCTTGTTAGCCGCGGCGGCACACCCACGGCGATGAGCCCATACGATGTTATACGCATGGCCGCGGATATGGAAGGTGGCTTAGCGCCGCCCGATGAACTCCTTCGCTGTAAGAAGTGCGACGCTTTAATCCCTCATGGAGATGAACGCTGCCAGTGGTGCGGCGAATCTGCAGCGTAATTTGAATTCACCCTATCTCCCCTTTTTGCTCCTGTTCCAGCTAAATGAAACTGCCTATTTTTCACCATAGACATCCCCGGCACCCCTTCGTGAGAGCCCGAGACCTCACCTTGATAACCACCCTCTCGTTTCTGTCAGTCTCATAACCTTTCCTGACCGCGGCCTCACGTATTCTTTCCCCAACAAATCGAACTGGTTATTTCAAGCGCCTGATATAATAACGATTCGTCTATTCCTACATTGGCCTGGGTCAAAAACACATGGCAGAAGAGAAAATTACAGTCGTTGGCGCCCGCGAGCACAACCTCAAGAATATCTCAGTAGAGATCCCCCGCGACAAGCTCGTCGTCATCTCCGGCATTTCCGGTTCAGGGAAATCATCGCTTGCTTTCGATACAATCTTCGCCGAAGGACAGCGACGCTATGTCGAATCATTGTCGGCATATGCGCGGCAATTCCTGGGGCAGCTCGATAAACCGGATGTTGATTATATTGATGGACTCTCCCCAGCCATCTCGATCGATCAGCGCGGTGTTTCCCATAATCCGCGTTCGACAGTCGGGACCGTTACAGAGGTGTACGACTATCTGAGGTTGCTGTTCGCCCGCATTGGTCTACCTCACTGCCCCATCTGCGGTAAGGAAGTCAAGCAACAATCTGCCCAGGAGATCGTCGACGCCGTCTCAACAATGACGGACGGCAGCCGCATCATGATCCTTGCGCCGATGATCCGTGGCCGCAAGGGCACTCACCTGGCTGTCTTTGAAGAACTCAGGCGCTCTGGATTCGTTAGAACCCGTGTTGATGGAGATGTCAAAGCGCTGGATGAGGAATTTGAACTCGATCGCTACAAGAAACACGACATTGAAGCTGTCGTCGACCGCCTCGTCATTCACCACGATGCGACCGAGGATGGAGACGCCTTCCTGACCAGACTGACCGATTCAATTGAGACCGCTTTACGCTGGGGCGAGGGCATTCTCTATATCACCGATTTGAGTTCTGATCCGCCGGTCGATACCCCCTTCTCCGAACACCTTGCCTGCCCCGATCATGGCACAACGCTAGCTGAGATCGAGCCGCGCACATTCTCATTCAACACACCCCACGGCGCATGTCCAGAGTGTCAGGGGCTGGGCAATAAACTCGAAATCGACCCCGATCGAGTTATCCCGGACAAATCTGTCTCTATCGCCGAAGGCGCCCTGGTCGCAATGGAGTGGTCCAAACAGAGCCGTGATCATAAGGGATACTACTGGCAGATGCTGGAAGCCACCGCGAAAGCCTTCGAAATCGACCTGGATTCTCCCATCGAGAATCTGCCTGAGGATAAACTTCAAGTCCTCCTTCATGGCACTGACGGAAAGGAAGTGCCTGTTCATTATGAAAACCGTGACGGGCGCTCCTCCACATGGTGGACCGCCTATGAGGGCGTGATAGGTAACCTCGAGCGGCGATACCAGGAGACGCAATCGGATTACGTCCGCGGGAAGATTCAGGAATATATGTCTGAACGCCTGTGCCCATCCTGCAATGGGAAACGTTTGCGAATGGAAGCGCTCGCAGTCACTATAGATGGGAAAAACATCGTCGAGACCACACACTGGCCCGTGTCAGAAGGGTTGAATTGGATCCGGAGGTTGAGCGGCAGGAAGAGCCCACTCAACAAGCGCGAGAAGACGATCGCAGGTCGAATCTTAAAAGAGGTCGAGGATCGGTTAGGCTTCCTGGTGGATGTGGGCCTGGAATATCTCTCGCTCGACCGCACTGCTGGCAGTCTCTCCGGAGGGGAAGCGCAGCGCATCCGCCTCGCAACCCAGATTGGTTCTCGTTTAATGGGTGTCTTGTATGTACTCGATGAGCCATCCATCGGTCTCCACCCTCGCGATAACACGCGACTTATTAAAACCCTGGAAGGTATGCGCGATCTGGGCAATACGATTCTGGTCGTCGAGCACGATGAAGCGACAATCCGTGCCGCGGACTGGATCATCGACCTTGGACCTGGCGCGGGAGAAGCAGGCGGTCGGTTGGTCGCCGAAGGCACGGTCGAGGAAGTCACTAAAAACAAACGCTCAATCACCGGTCGTTATCTGGCGGGGAAACTGCAGATAGGAACTCCAAAAACGCGCAGAGAGGGGAATGGGAATACCCTGACCGTGATCGGCGCCCGCGAAAACAATCTCAAGGATATCACCGTTCATTTTCCGCTCGGCGTCTTCACTTGCATCACGGGCGTTTCTGGATCAGGGAAATCCAGCCTGATGGTTGAAGTGCTTTATAAAGCCCTGGCCAGAGCACTCCAGAAGGCGCGCTCCAGACCGGGGGAGCACGACCATATCGAAGGGCTCGAACACATTGTCAAAGTAATCAACATCGACCAGAGCCCCATCGGTCGTACGCCGCGCTCCAACCCCGGAACGTATACCGGGCTCTTCGACCACATCCGCGCGTTATATGCCGAGCTTCCAGAATCAAAGGTTCGCGGATATAAGCCCGGGCGTTTCTCTTTCAATGTCCGCGGGGGGAGATGCGAAGCATGCCAGGGACAGGGGCAGCTGCGCATCGAGATGCAATTCCTACCCGACGTTTACGTCCCCTGTGAGATCTGTCATGGTGCACGCTTCAATCGTGAAACACTGCAGGTCAGGTTTAAAGAGAAGACCATCGCCGACGTCCTGGACATGCCGATTAGCGAAGCGTTCGAATTCTTCTCGGCTTTCCCGAAGATGATCCGCCGTCTGGAAACGCTCCAAGATGTCGGTCTCGGCTATTTAAAAATCGGCCAACCAGCTCCAACTCTTTCCGGTGGCGAAGCCCAACGTGTGAAGTTATCGCGGGAACTTTCCCGAAGAGGGAACGGGCATACGCTGTATGTTCTCGACGAACCGTCCGTCGGCTTACACGCCGCCGACGTTCACAAACTTATCGAGGTTCTGCAGCGCCTCGTCGATCAGGACAACACTGTCCTGATCATCGAACACCATCCAGATATCATTAAAGTTTCCGATTGGGTCATCGATTTAGGTCCTGATGGCGGCGATGGGGGTGGGCGGGTCATCGCCGAGGGCACACCGGAAGAGATTTCGATGAACAGCGCTTCCTATACGGGCAAATTCTTGAAACCTCACCTAAAGAAATAATTTCGGTTCTCCTCCATCTATTGTTGAAAAGTGTTTGTTGGAACCATTTCATCCCACGCTGATGAAGGGTTCTTGGTTTTATGTGGAGTGCGGAAGCGCTGCTTCCGGTCGCAGGCGCAGCATGGGCTTTGAGGTTTGCGCATATGAATGTATAGATCGACCATTGCAGTGGTAATGAGTCGCTTTTTCCCATTGAAGCGCA
>DAOUTT010000345.1 GCA_030668545.1 Anaerolineales bacterium
AGGGAGATGCGACCTGCATGCCAGATGGTAAGCGCATGGAAGAAGCCAATCGCCCAAAATACGGCGAAGGCTAGCATGGGCCAGTATCGTGCCTGGATATCGCCGCGCTGGACAAAAAGATCTCGAAATCGGCGGGCGTTATGGGTGAATTTGTCCCATTCGTAGTGTTCTTGGACGTTCGCCTTGACAACCTCGATCCCAGCGATCGCCTCGGTTAAGCCGGCATTCATCGTCCCGAACTGATCGCGAATGTCGCGGCTGACCGGGCTGAGGCGGCGATTGTAATCGAGCAGCGTTAGGACAAGTGCGACAGTGAACATGAGTGGAACGATTAACAGCTCTACACGTATCAGCCCAATCAATACAATGGGGATAACCAAATTCATTATTGAGTCTGTGATCAACATCATGCCGGGGCTGAGCATCAGGTTTAGTGAGCGAACATCATTTGTAGCCCGGGACATGATGTCGCCGACGCGCTGGCGGCCGTGGAAAGTTTGGCTCTTTCCCAGCAGGCTGACGTAGAGCTCGTGCCGTGTGTCACGCTCGATGGCTTGCGCCATGAATTCCGCGGTGTAGTTCCGGATCAAACCCGTGAAACCCTGGGAAAGGGCTGCGACCAAGACAGCGAGCGCAGCAACCGTTAAGTCTGCTCGCGTCCAGTCAACTGAGGTGAGCAGATCGAATGTGCGCCCGATGAAAATCTGGACATAGCCAAAAGCGAGATTATTCCCCGCCGCGGCGAGAACCAGGCCGAGCGGGAGGATTGGGTAGCGCAGCGCATGGGAAATAATCCAGCGCACCGGCCCGGTCCGGCTGTAGGGATATTCGTCTTTGAGTGAGAACTCGGTTTTCAAAGTTTTCTCTTGTGATCCCATAGCTAGGGTGAAATTATACAACCCTCCTCCAGTGAAAAGAAATGAGATGTGAGTGAAGTGGAGTGCGCATGATGCACCAATGGCCGGAAGAAAAACATTCCACCTTTATTAAATATGAGGCATTTGAGATAGCCCCGGGACCGTTCTCGATCCAGGAGAGAGAATTCCGTAGGAAGGATAATTATTAAACTGGCAGCATGTATTTAGATTTTGAGACACGCGTGATCATCGATCAAGGGTAGAGCGGACCTAGCCCTCCCGTTTCATTGCGATATGCCTGTTGTGTGCCTTAGAATGCATCCATTGGCGGTTAGATCAAATGGTTGCTCAAAGGCATGAACTCAAAATATTGTTACTCCTCTTGGTGGGTCTTCTCCTTCCCGCGTGCAGCTCTCCATCGCTGGCATCCTTTCTCGCAACAGCAACACCGACTCCGACGATTACGCTTACACCAACGCAAACACACACGGCGACTCTGACGCCCACGTCCACGGATACTCCGACGAATACGCCCACTCCGACCGTGACATCAACCCCGACGATCACCCCCACACCGACGATCAGCCCGACGGCGACCTTCGATTTCCCCGACGCTACCGTCCTGCAACAGTCACATTGCCGCTATGGTCCTGGTGTTGCCTATCTTCACGCTGGCGATCTCTATACCGGCTATCATGCATTGGTTTGGAATCGTAACTACGATGGATCGTGGCTTTTCATCAAGCCTGATATTCAGGAATGGCCTTGCTGGATTTCTGCCAGCTTGGTCAGTGTGGAAGGCGACATCTTCAGCGTAGTGGTGATGCATCGTCGGTTGCCCTGGTCTGTGCTCTACGGACCTCCCGATAAGGTTTGGGCTGAACGCAACGGCGATACGGTAACCGTCTCATGGACAGCAGTTTACATGACCGAGGATGATGATCGTGGCTACATGATCGAGGCGCGGATATGCCAGAACGGTTTTCTCTTCGACGTTGCCGTGCATACGGATACACCATCCTATACTTTCACCGACGAGCAGACGTGTGATGGTGATTCGTACGGATCTTTATTTGTGGTGGAGAAACACGGCTATACCGACTCCTTGAGTATCCCCTGGCCGTAACTTCTTTCTGGCCAATCGACATCGACCACCAACTCAAATTGCCTATTACCCTTTGTCGTTGCTATCTACTCTCTTCGGTAGGGGACTTAGCAGCACAGGCGTCATTTCGTTCCTGGCTATGACAAAGTCGGGAATTTGGATTTCTCGGGGCTTGTTTTTATTGTAGGGGGTCCGGGGGAAAACTGTTCCCCCCGGACCCCCCGTTGGGGGTTTGGGGGGAAGAAAAACCGAGCACAACACAGGCTCAGTTGAAACCAGATCAGCGTTAACTCAACCGAGAATAGATAAACTCCGTTACGCATCTCGTTTATTGAACAGGGGGTTATTCTTGCCATGAACGAGATTCTTTGGCACTTTGTGCATCAGAATGACATCGGCCAGGAACCTAACATTTAGAGCGAAGCGAAGCAATCTCCTCGTTTCTTGATAGGAGATTACCACGTCGCCCTAACGGCCTCCTCGTAATGACAGGCGAGGGAAGGACCCTCACAAAAAACTGTCATTTCGAACGAGCCGTGAAACGGCGACCGAGAAATCCCTATGATGCTACTCTTGAGGGCTCCATGTCTTAAACCGAATGGCACCTCTTAATGTCATTGCGAGCGAAGCGAAGCAATCTCCTCGTTTCTTGATGG
>DAOUTT010000309.1 GCA_030668545.1 Anaerolineales bacterium
CACAACATCACAACAGAGATGGATCTAGCGCTATGGCGAGTCGCGCAGACCATCCTCGCAGATTCAGATTCTTCCAAGATGTTCGAGGAAGCTTCTGCCGCAGATCTGGCTGCCCAATACCTGCAGGCGAATCTCCCCTCCCGGATTCAGGAAAGCATCGATGTCTTCATTGAACACTATGGAGCGCGCGGTTTGGGCGAGATCGACATTGGCCTCCCTCGCTGGGGAGAGGATCCAACGCACATCATGCAGGTTCTCCAAAGCTACCTGCAAATCAAGGATCCCGACAAGGCCCCCGACGCAGTCTTCGCCCGCTCTGCGAAGTCGGCCGAGCAGGCAGCTACTCATCTAGAATCTGCCGTCCGTCAAATGCACGGTGGGTTTATCAAAGCCGGAATATTACGTTGGGCGATTAGCCGCTATAGGGCGCTGGCAGGGATGCGCGAAGCCCCGAAATTCTTCGCCATCCGCATGATGGGCATTATCCGTCAGGGGTTGCTGCAAAGCGGCCAAGACCTCTTTGACGCAGGTCATTTAAAGCAGCGCGATGATCTGTTCTTCTTGAGCATCCGCGAGCTTGATGAACTGAACGAGGCGATGGTCAAGTCAAAAAATAGACCGCCAACTGAACAGAACGGGCCTGACTTACACATACTCATGCAGGCCAATCAAGTTCGCATCGCCGAACGCCGGGCGAAATACCAGCGCGAGTATTTACGAAAACAGATTCCGCGCGTGCTGCTCAGCGACGGAATGACGTATTACGAGGGAGTGCGTGCCCCTGAGGGGCAGGAAGGCGCCATCATGGGCGACCCGGTTTCTCCCGGCGAAGTGGAAGGAATTGCACGGGTGATCTTTGACCCTCACAGCTCCCAATTGGGCCCTGGCGAAATACTGGTCTGCCCCGGAACCGACCCTGCCTGGACGCCGCTCTTTCTGACCGCTAGCGGGCTCGTGATGGAGGTCGGCGGGATGATGACCCACGGCTCGGTGGTAGCCAGGGAATTTGGCATCCCTGCTGTGGTTGGCGTGCATCAGGCTACCGAGCGGATTAAAAGCGGTCAAAGACTGCGGGTAAACGGATCCACAGGTGAAATCACACTTATCGATGATGAGAAGTAGCACAATGGCACCGCGAGAGCTACCGTTGATGCTTGACTCTCGTTTTCCTCGTTGTAGAATACGAAGCATCGAGGCAATACGGTTGAATCAGATGACGATAGATGTTAACGTTTCTCAATGGATGGCCATGCGCCAGCTGCCGTGGCCGATGGACCGAGGCCCATCGGCTTGGGTCAGTCGCGCCTGACAGCCGCCTGCCCCGGCAGCATACCCTCCGCCAGCCTCGCGCTGGCGGTTTCCTTTACAGGGAAATCGCCCGCTGGTATTGTTTAGCCCTGAACACAAGTGCGCTATTGAGAGGAATATCATGACCGAGACTATTCATGTAAGCGTAGCCTGGCCCTACGCCAACGGTGACATGCACGTGGGTCACCTTGCCGGTGCTTACCTACCAGCCGATATCTTCGCCCGCTACCATCGCCTGAAAGGCAATCGGGTGCTTATGGTTTCCGGATCGGATTCTCATGGCACACCGATCACAATCGAGGCGGACAAGCGGGGCATTACACCGCGCGAGCTCTTCGAACATTACCATCACCGCTTCCTGGAGACGCAGAAAAATATCGGCATCAGCTACGACCTTTTCACGCATACCGACACCGAGAACCATCACCGTATCGCCCAGGATATTTTCTTGCGACTGCACGAGAACGAATACCTGTATCAGGAGATACAAAAGCAGCTGTATTCCGAAGAGGAGGGGCGCTTTCTTCCTGATCGTTATGTCGAAGGCACATGCCCAATCTGCGGTTACGAAGAAGCCCGTGGAGACCAGTGTGACAACTGCGGCAACCTGCTCGACGCCCTGGAATTGATCAACCCGCGCAGTAAAACCGACAACAGCCGACCCGTAGTGCGCGAGACGGAGCACTTCTTCATGGATCTGCCGGCATTCACCGATCAACTCCTGGAATACCTTGCCCAACACGCCGACCACTGGCGTCCGAATGTGATCAATTTTGCCCGCAATTTCATCGAAGGTGGACTAAAGGGGCGCGCTGTAACACGTGATGTCTCATGGGGAATCCCCGTACCACTGGATGGATGGGAAACCAAGCGGATCTACGTATGGTTCGAAGCTGTTATGGGATATTTCTCCGCTTCGGTAGAGTGGGCACAGAACACCGAACAGCCTGAGGCCTGGAAAGAATGGTGGTACAACCCGGAAGCGAAAATCTATAATTTCATCGGCAAGGATAACATCCCCTTCCACACAGTATTCTGGCAATCCGAACTGCTCGGCGTGGGAAGCATCTACGACGAACCCCAAAACCGGCCGCTCAACTTGCCCTACGATGTTCCATCCAACGAATTCATGAACATCGAGGGGGCTCAATTCAGTAAGAGTCGCGATTGGGCCATCTGGCTGCCTGATCTTCTCGAACGTTACGATCCGGATGCTATTCGCTTTTACATCACCGCGGCCATGCCGGAAAGTCGTGACTCCGATTTCTCCTGGTCGGATTTCGTGCGCCGCAACAATGGCGAGCTGGTTGCTGCCTGGGGCAATCTCGCCAATCGAGTTCTCTCATTCACCTACAAACATTGGGAAGGCCGTGTGCCCGATCCTGGAGAATTGCGCGAGATAGATCGGGATTTACTCAAACAGATCGATGCCGGATTCGATCGCATCGGTTCTCTACTCGAAGAAGTAAAAATCAGGGCCGCTCTGCAGGAGACGCTCGCTCTGGCGCGCGAGGTGAACGGATATCTCGACCGTGCACCTTGGTTTGGGGTAATTGAAGAAGACCGCCAGGCCGCGGCCACCACGGTTTATACGGCACTGCTCGCTATAGATTCGCTCAAGATCCTCTTTTCCCCTTTCTTACCCTTCAGCAGTGAGCAGCTCCACGAGAGTCTCGGTTATACCGAACCGATATTCGGCGAACAGAAGATCGCAACCTACGAAGAGGCCGAGCGCTCCCACGAAGCGTTAATCTACGACGCGTCATCAGCCAAGGGCCGGTGGGCTCCCAGCGATCTCGAGCCTGGCCGCAGATTCAGAAAGCCCAAACCA
>DAOUTT010000127.1 GCA_030668545.1 Anaerolineales bacterium
CCCACCGGAGAGGGAATCACCAATCCAATCAGCTTCAGCCGCGTCCGCAGATGCGTGTTGAAAGATTCATTCCGAATTGTGTAGACCATTATGGCCAAAAAGAAAGTGACTTTTGGGAATTTACTCGAGCCAGCGCTTGCGCTGATTGAATTCAGCAGTATCGCCGCCGGCATCCATGCCGCGGACGCCATGATCAAACGCGCCCCGATTTATCTCATCAAGACTGGAACCGTCCAACCGGGAAAGTACCTCGTCTTGATCGGGGGCGAAGTCGCCGACGTGGAGGAATCTCTCACCGAAGGTCGCGACCTGGGCGGATCACATATCATCGACTACGTCTACCTGCCACAGGTCCACCGCGAGGTCGTGAGTTCGATCGGCGGGGGACGGGTGCCCGAGAAGACAGATGCGCTCGGCGTGATCGAGACAAAGACCGTTGCGGCTGCGATTCATGCAGCCGATGCGGGCATCAAAGGCGCTGAAGTTCGATTGCTCGAGGTTCGCCTCGCCGACGGTCTGGGAGGGAAAGGGATCGTGCTTTTCTCCGGCCTCGTTGCCGATGTTGAAGCAGCAATCGAGATCGGTGTGGGCGCCCTGGAAAGCCCCGACATGCTCGTATGGGAAATCGTGATCCCACAATTGCATGAAGAGATGTGGAATAACCTTGGAGATGCGACTCGCTTTCGCACTCGGGTGATAGACAAGCTATGAAATTTGGACGCGTCGTCGGAACGGTAGTCGCCACAAGGAAATACGACGATCTGGAGGGGGTGAAATTCCTGGTCGTCCACGTCTTGGACGAGAACCAGCAACCCACAGGGAAATTCGAAATTGCTGCGGATGCAACCGAGCAGGCTGGTCCCGGCGAGCTCGTATTCATGGTTGCCAGCCGCGAGGGCTCGCAAGCACTACCAGAGTGGTTCGTGCCCATAGATCTGGCGATCACGGGCATCGTCGATGAGGTCGAAGTGGAAACCGGTCCCCGCCGGAACGAGCCGACCGCACACTGGTACAACTCGGACGAGGGAGATTAGTCGATGTACATCGGGAAAGTCATCGGCACAGTCGTCGCCACAATCAAGATCGATCACCTCGACAAGCGCAAGCTCTTGCTCGTGGATATGCTGGATCTAAAAGGGGAAGAGACGGGGTACTACGATATCGCTGTCGATGTCGTCCAGGCTGGCCCTGGTGACACGGTATTGGTGATCGATGAGGGAAACGGCGCCAGACAGGTCCTTGGCCTCGACCCCGGCGCTATTCGAGCCGTAATCGTCGGCATTGTGGATGAGGTGTCCATAGCGGCCTAGGGCAGAGTTGAGCTGCTATACCAAAGGCACAGTCAGTCTCCAACCTCTTGTTCGGAGCTTCACTCCTCCATTAACCGTTGTTTCAATTCCCAAAGTGCATTGCGATTGCTGTCCCACTTGAGCAGGCGATAAGCCTTTTCATAGGAAGCCCATTGAAACTCAGTATGCTCTGCTGACAGGCAAATGTCTGCGTTGCTAGCATGAACGGCAAAACAGTGTTCGGGGATGACATACACGTTCTCACCCCATGAGTCGGCGGCGGCAAAGCAGTCCTTGGGAACGGTTGACAACGAATCGAGCTGCGTGAGGTCGCCTGTGATTCCGATCTCTTCCTCAGTTTCGCGTTGCGCCGCCTGAATAGGTGTTTCACCATCCTCGCCGCCACCGGCAACGAATTGCCAGTAGTCGGCATCGCTTCGCTTCAACACTGCGAACTTCAGCGTCGACGCCGTCCGGCGGAAAGGGATAACCAGAACCTGGAATAGTGCTCGCATCTATTCATGCTCCGAATTGGCGAATTTAGACCTCACTTGAGGTTGACTACTCGAGGGCGAATCAAGTGCTCGGTCCACGGATCGAGCACTTATTTTCTTAGTGAGGGAATCCGTTGGCGACAAATCGCAAAGCCCATGCTGTCCTATCGAACTGATGAAGCCGGTCAAAAATACATGTGAAGATTCCTGTACGGATTTGAGGCGCTTCAGGAAGTGAGCGAGGCCTGTCTGACGAGCTCCACGAATTCGGGTTTCAAACTCGCGCCGCCCACCAAGGCCCCGTCGATCTCCGACATGGACATATACTCTGCGATATTCCCCGCGTTGACACTACCCCCATACTGAACTCTCACCTGCTGGGCCGCGCTTTCCCCGAAGGTCTCGGAGATCGTCCCACGAATCGTAAGACCGATAATGCTGTTTGCATCGATCGCGGTCGCCGCCTGCCCCGTCCCTATGGCCCAGATCGGCTCGTAGGCAAGTACACACATCGAGATCTGATCCTGATCAAGTCCCGTAAGTGCGGCTCTGACCTGTCCGCTCACAAATGCCTGCGTCTCGCCCGCCTCTTTTTGGGTCAGGTTTTCACCGACACAGATGATCGGCGTCAATCCATGGTTAAGTGCAGCTTGAACCTTCTTATGGATCGCTTCATCACTCTCCCCCGCCCCGCCAATCGCCCGCCGTTCGGAGTGCCCGACGATTACATACTGACACAATGCGGCGATCATGGGTCCGGAGATATCCCCCGTATGCGCGCCCGATTCCTCCCAGTGGATATTTTGTGCTCCGAGGCCGATCTTGTTTGTCTGGATCACCTCCGCCAGTGCAGCCAGAACAGTGAAAGGCGGACATATAACGCGATCCACGTTTTCGATCTCATAAAGAGGTGAGCGAATTTGGCGCACGAACTCCAACGCCTCCTCTACCCGGCCCAAATTCATCTTCCAATTCCCTGCAATAATTGGTTTTCGCATGTCACATCCTCAAGAAGTTGTGATTAGGCTACGATTTTGCCTGTTACCCCATCCACCTTATTGTGTGGGATTCAATAGACGCACAGCCTGTATTCCTCATTCACGAAAAACAGATAGTCGGAGCGTGAACGTACATCCGTTACTGAAGCGCTGAACAAGCATAACAATCCGTATGATAACCCGAGTGCCAATTCTAATCCAGCCAAGCCAAGATGAAATATCTATCGGTTTTAAGTAACTAGAAGAGGGCTTCATAAGGAAACAGACGTGAATTCCCTCTTGACATAGGAAGAGCAGGATGCTATATTATGCTCATTACCCGATAATGCGGGTTATCGCAATAACCATTTATTTGCATAACGGAGAAGGAAATGCCCACTCTTGAGAGCGAACTCATTCTAACCCCAGAGAAGACCCGGATCCGAGTCGCTATCGAACCAGCAGTGAACGCGCTTGGCAGTCTTATGTTCCTGAGTCGGGTTGACGACTACTCCGGACTCGATCCCTGGGTTGTGAAGATATCTGAATCCCTGGATCAGGAATTACTCCAGGCAAACCTTGTCGTAATGCAGGGGCTCTTTTACGCCTGGGAGCCTGACAAGAGTTGGCCTTCCTTCGTGTCCTTTGTTGACCACCTTGAAGCCACAGACCCGTTGGTGCTTCGCGATCGCGTACTCGATACGTATACCAGGCTCCCTTGTAAGAAGGAAGTGGGGGCTGAGATCGATCCAATCTCCAAGGATGAGCTTCTCTCGGACATCGCTACGTTCATCGCCTACTTGCAGTCGAAATTCGGGGATGAACACGTAGACGAAACCATAGAGAAAGAAGCCTACCGCCTTCTTTTACACCCCAAGAAAATGCAATCTTACATCGTCTCTCACTTCCGCACGATGTGGACCGAGGTTCTCGAGACTGAATGGGAGAGAGTGCATCCTCTCCTTGATGAGTCTGCCCTCGCCTTTCAAAATGTGGACTTCAGCCAGATGACTGGACAAGATGCCGTGCGATACATCACCGGTCAAACCGACGATCAGCTGGACTGGTTGATCGAGCAAAACAAACAATTGATCTTCATCCCTACAACCCACAGCGGGCCCTATTCCTTACCTTTCATCTCTGATGACACTGTGTGGTTCTTGTTCAGCGCACGCCTTCCGGAGGGATTGCCCAGAAGCGCATCCGCACTCAGCCGCTCCGAACTACTCGTCCGCCTCACCGCACTTGCCGACGAAACTCGCCTGAGCATCCTCGCCATCACCAGTGAACGCGAGCAAATTTGTTCTCAGGAGCTGATCGACATCCTGCAGATGAGTCAATCTTCAGTCTCCAGGCATCTCAGGCAGCTCTCCGCCTCTGGTTTCCTGAGGGAGCGCAGAACTGAAGCAGGAAAGTGCTACACACTCAATCCCGAAAGGCTTAAGGATACCCTGCGCGCTCTAGAAGTATTGTTCAGCAATAGGTCATAAACTTTTATAAGCAGCAATGTTCACGGAGGATACGACAGTGTACCTAACAGAATTTGATTTCAGCACCGCAGAATACCGTAGCAAAGATATGATGAAGCAGGCGGAGCAGGAACGCCTGATCCGCCGGATCGCTCAAGAGAACGCATCTGATCAAGCGCCGATCCACCAGCGAATGCTTGTGAGATTTGGAACCTGGTTAGAACAACTTGGCTGTCGCTTGAAATCTCACTACATGGAAGTCGCAGATTTTGAAATCCAGAGAACCGCACTCTCTTGAGCAACGCCAAAAAGCTGGATAGCTTGCAGCATCGCATCTGTGAAAAGTGAGGTAGAAAACTTTGATTCTCAAACAACAATACTGGCGCCTGCGCTCCATCTATAACGAGTATCCTCGCCATTTCTGGACTCTGCTCTTTGCGACCTTCATAGATCGCGTAGGCGGCGCTATCCTATTCCCCTTCTTCACACTTTACATCACCCAGAAATTTGGCGTGGGGATGACAACCGTCGGCATGATCTTCGGGGCCTTCGCGGTTACGAGCATGATCGGCAGCACAATAGGCGGCGCCCTGGCGGATCGATTGGGACGCAAGCCCTTGATCCTTTTCGGCCTTGTAGTTAGTGCGGTCTCCAGCTTGTGGTTGGGATTGGTTAATGAACTCGGACTGTTCTTCGCCGGCGCAATCTTTGTTGGACTATTCACAAATATCGGCGGGCCAGCGCGGCAGGCAATGATTGCGGACATTCTGCCGGAAGAGCAGCGCGCGCAAGGATTCGGGCTCTTCCGTGTCGTCGTGAATCTAGCAGCGGCGATAGGGCCCGCGATTGGTGGCTTCCTCGCCTCCCAATCCTACTTATCGTTATTCCTGACAGACGCAG
The DNA here is from genome assembly GCA_030668545.1 of Anaerolineales bacterium. GTDB lineage: Bacteria > Chloroflexota > Anaerolineae > Anaerolineales > E44-bin32 > E44-bin32. The sequence goes on from DAOUTT010000127.1 coordinate 5,130, forward strand.
CAATCAGCATTTTCGTTGCAATTCTACTCTTTATTGTCCTGCCGGAAACGCGGATCGCCCGCAAATCTCAAGAAGAGGAGAGTATAGGCCAGACCTTCGGGGGGTATGGGACCGTACTCCGTGATAGGTTCTTCATGTTCTTCTGGCTCGCATCCGCTCTTTCTACATTGGTCTACATCCAGATGAACGGTACACTCGCGGTCTACCTTAGAGATGTCCATAGTGTTAGCTTGCAAGGCTTCGGCACGATCTTGAGCTTAAATGCTGGCATGGTTGTCCTATTTCAGTTTTACATCACGCGCCGCTATGCAAAGTATCCCGAATTAGCAGTAATTACATTGGGGGCACTCCTCAACGCAATCGGATTCGCACTCTATGGTTTTGTCGCCACCTATGGACTTTTCCTGCTGGCGATGGCCATCATTACCGTCGGGGAGATGCTCTGGGCACCAATCTCACAATCGATCGTTGCCCGTCTTGCACCAGAGGATATGCGCGGCCGCTATATGGCTTTCTTTGGATTCAGTTTCGCTGTCCCCTTCGCAATTGGTCCTCTGCTAGCGGGTCTGGTTATCGATTATTATGATCCCAACTGGGTGTGGTATGCCGGCGGCATCATAGGCCTGACCTCCGCAGCGATGTTCGGCTTAATGTCCATTCGATCGTCACGCAAAGAAGCGTTGGCGGCAACCGCCGATTAGGTGTTATTTTATCCATTTCGGGCTCTGGCGAGGGCTTCATCTCCTTCTAGTTTTTTCTGCATGCTTAGCGGCGTCTCTTATGGACGCCGCTAAGCGCGAATCGGGATTCCCCCATTCCCCACTGGGCAACCCGAGGAATTAAAGAGCATCCCCCTCCCAAATAAAGCCCGAAGGACATTCCTCCCCTATCTATATGAGCCTTTTCACTATCTTTTTCCCCCTTGGTAAAATATCGTACCCATGTTGCCCACTTTGCGGTATTTCGTTTGATTTCTAAAGTTTCTCAAACGGCAAGATTAACCCGGAGGTGAGAATGAGGCGGCTCCGACATTACTTCGTCGTCCTGACTTTGATCACATTTTTCCTCATCATCGCTGTCGCCCTGGGGACACCAAAAGCGCAGGCGAGCGAGACTGTGGATCCTATTCAGGATTCACCATTATCCCTTTTACGGCTCGCATCTGTCCACCTCACAGAACCCACCCCACCACCGCCCCCCGACCAAGACACATGTTTGCATTGCCACCTGAGCGGCTCGATCGACAATATCTGGACCCCATTGGCCCGGTGGATCGTGTTTGGCTTCGGAGGCCTGGTCTTTCTCGTCGGAGCTTACCGGACGGGCAGTGGATGGGTTACCCGGAAGCCCTGGAAGCCGCTTTGGGCACGCGCTGTCGATTGGCTTGACGACCGGTTCCAGATCGTCGAACCAATACGTGCAATTCTCGACAAGCCTGTTCCCATGTTTGCCACGCGCTGGATGTACTGCTTAGGCGGGATAACATTCACTCTTCTCATCATCCAGGCTGTGACCGGTACCATGCTCGCCTTCTACTACAAGCCAAC
>DAOUTT010000270.1 GCA_030668545.1 Anaerolineales bacterium
AAACCTCCCGTGGAGCCGCCAAATATTCTGTTGAAGTAAGTAAGGTATTTCAGCAGGGTTTCGCGAACAACTGCACCCCCTATTTATTTCACAAAGACTTTAGGACTTCCTCATCACTCGTTTCGGGCAGCCGGAGCGGTAGGGTCACTGTAAAAGTGCTACCCACGCCCAACTCGCTCTCCACCTTGATATCTCCGCCCATCTTCTGGACCAAGTTATAAGCGATGGCCAATCCCAACCCTGTTCCCTTCACTTTCGAGGGGGAGGCGGTTCGGTCGAGTTGGCGGTAGGCTTTGAATATTGCCGTGAATTGATCTTCGGGGATGCCCGGACCAGTATCGCGAACAATCATGCGCCATTTCGACGTACCCTGCGGCTCGATACGCACTTCCACTTCGCCCTTTTCTGTGAACTTGATCGCGTTTCCAGTTAAGTTCAGTAAAACTTGCGCCAGCCGATCATCATCACCGCTCAATCGTTCGGGCATCTCCGGCGATACCCAAATACTGCTGCTGATATTCTTCTCCTCAGCCATCTGCAAGCAAGAGCTCTCGACTGTATGCACAAGATTCATCAACTCAAAGGGTTCGTCAAAGATTTCTATCTCACCAGCTTCGATCTTGGATAGGTCTAGAATGTCGTTGATAACCCTCTTGAGATGCCTGGCGCTGTTGGACACATGCGATAATGCATTCCGAAGTTTTTCGTTCAACGGTCCATACGCATCTCTCAATGCTAAATCGCTGAAGACGATGATCGCGCTCAAGGGTGTTCTTAATTCGTGACTGGTCCGTGCAGTGAATTGTGATTTCATCTCACTGGCCAGTTCCAATTTTTTATTCATTTCGACAAGGTCATACGTCGCGTTATCAAGCGCTTTACGCAGATCCTTTGTGGTGAGTTGGTTGATAAAAACCACAAAGATGAACGTCATAACACCAAGGAAGGTAACGATCAATTCGATTACCGGTAGGGGTAAGCTCACCGAGGGCTCAACATACGTCCTAATAATGGTTACGGCCAAATAGGTTGCCGAAGCCAGTCCAGCGATGATATAGCCTCGGGCTGGCGGAAGCATCATTCCAGCGATCACAATGAGAAGGAGATAACCGGGAACAAGCATCAGGTAGATACCATCCAACACAACACTATTGATCGCCAATAGGAGGAGAATATAAACTAATAAAACGTAACTCCCGGAATCGGGTTTTCCCGAAATCGCAATCCGCTTCGCCAAGAAGCTTATTGGCATGATCCCTATGCATAATGCATAGGCAAGCACCATTGCGGGAGACATTTGTGGAAGCATTACGATTGTCAGTAGGACGATCAAAGGGATGCTGAAAAGAATAGCTGCGTTGCAAACTGCGATCACCATGCGCCCGCGGCGCGCAGTTTCAATTTCCTCATAGGGGGATTGAGTTTTGAATGGACTCGTTAATTTCATGGTTATCCCTGACGACAATTTTCTTAAATATCAATCTACAACTTAATGGGTTGGATATTTCCCATTACTTGTTAGTTACACGAATTATGCCAGCCGGCGTTGCGATATCGATTTCAAGACCCTCTTCCGCGAACCACTTTATATATTCTTCACGCCAGAAGAAGCCAAAGGAGTTCCTGCTGCTTCTTACCACGAGGTCCAAGTATTGGTTTACATAAGGTTTAAAAGCCTGGGATCCAAAGATCAGCCCTCCCGGCCGAACCACCCTCACGGCTTCACGGATCGCCATCTTTGGATCAGCAGTCCAGTGCAGCATGAACGCCCAAAAGCTGGCGTCGAAGCTGTTGTCGTCGAACGGGAGCTGGGTGGCACTGCCCTCTTTGAAAACCGGCTTATTCTTGACCGTTAACGGTGGATGGGTTGGATCCGTTTCCTTGAGCAGTTCTGAAAAGTTGTCCTGAGCTAATTTCAACATCCCTGGCACCGGATCCACTCCTGTGATCGATGTTTCCCCGCCGAGGTGCAGCCAAATTTCTGCTGTTTCCCGACCGCTCCCACAGCCAATTTCGATCAGTTTTTTATCTCGCAGCCACCTTCTCTCCTCGCTTGTGAGATAAGCGAAGCATGCTTTGCGAACTGCGGAGTAGATACTCGTATCCATAATTCCATCGAACATTTTCACAACGCTATGATCGTCCCGCTCAAATATCTCCGTCACGCCAATGTCATTTTCTTGCAGTCGATCAAGAATATTGTCAGACAGCGATTCCGCCATCTGGCTCATGAAGTGCAGCCTGGAATCCGTCGATGCCAGGATGCTCTCAATCTCGGGTAAGGGGACCTCTGGATTCACCGTGTAGGTTCCAATGTTTTGAACGATTACGTTATCGGAGTCATGCAGCAGGGTGTTGAAAATTTCCTGTGTGTATTCACCATCGGAAAAGCCGAATTCAGCCAGGATTTCACCGTATGCCCTCGGTTGCTTCAAGTATTCAAAAAAACCCAAATTGTCTAATGTCTCTAGGACAAAGTAGCGGAATATTAGATCGTTCTGGCGACCTGCCTTCATGGCACCGCCAACGCTTTTAAAGATGTGCCAATATGCCCTCAGTAATCTCACGCGTCTCCTCTGGACGCGGGTTGAATTACCCCGCGGCCAGATATGGTCGCATGAAATGTATGAATTCGTCAACCTCGATGGGCTTGGCGTAATAATCGTCACAGCCGGCTTCAAGAGCCTTTTCACGATCGCCGACCATGGCATGCGCAGTAAGAGCTAGGATCGGAACCTTCTTGAAGCGAGGGTTGCTTTTAAGTGAGCGCGCTACCTCCCAACCGTCCAGCTTGGGCAGGCTCAAGTCCATCAAGATGATTTCGGGGTCGTGCTCATAGGCCAGCTTTATGCCCTCGTGCCCGTCACGAGCTACGTACACATCATCCTGATCCAGCATGATCTCCAGAATATTACACACGACGGCGATATTGGCTTCCTCATCCTCGACGATGAGTATCCGCCGGGTGGGCACCCGATCGAATTCGAGGACAGATTTCTCCTGTTTGGTTGTCGCTATTAACTCCATTTCAATCCTCACTTGCTTATGCATCGGCCTTGCTGTCAATGTACCTAACTTTCAATTGCTCTCCAACGGTACATCCAAGCATCGTCTTGATGGAAATCAATCCAATCTTTCCCCTCAGGTCTGGGTTTCTTAGTGGGTCAAGGTGCAGATTTCATGCCATTGCGAAGATCCGATCCCCGAATCTCCTTGTCTTTATCCATTCAATGAGGAACAGACCTCCGCTCTAAATTACCTGTGATTAATTCATTTGTGGAAATTTCACTACGAAGGAATTTATTTTCCACTTGCCACGAATTACATTTGCTCGCAAAATAAGCGCTCATTTTGTGAGCACTGTCACAAATGGCATGCGATCTACGTTTCAGGGATAGAGGCCGCACACAATCCGCTGTTTCTGAAATGACCACCCGTGTAAAATTCCAGAAGCCTTTGAAGGAGACCCCCATGCGTCGCAATCTCATCCTAACGATCACCCTACTACTCGCCGCTCTCGCCCTGGGGGCATGTGCTCCTGGGCCAACGGGCGGGGGAGTGCCCGGTCCCTACTGCAACCCCGCAACTCTCGTCCCTCCTCAACTGATCGAACCAAATGACGGGGGAATCTTCGTGCTTTACACCTCTCACCTGTTCTGGGCCTATCCCGATGCCACCTGCGAGCCGGAAGGCTACATGGCCGAAGTCAACACCGCTAGTGATTTCAGCGGGACGAATTTCGGCG
>DAOUTT010000247.1 GCA_030668545.1 Anaerolineales bacterium
CAAGAGATCATCTTCAGAATATTGTTCATCCTGAGCAGCGTCGCCATGTTTGCGATCAGGATTTATTACCAATCGAAGGTGAGGGGTGATTTGCGCCGCAGCGAAATGCGAGATAGCGGTCCACGCTTGATACCGGGGAGCATCGCTGCATTAGTTACGCTCATCTTCGGCGCTGAATACATCTTCTTCCCGGGCACCTTTTCGTGGGCGTATTCAATACATTTCCCGACGTGGTTGAGGTACTTTGGTGCAGCCCTCTTAATTGGAGGCATTTCGCTGCTCTGGCTCGCACATCATCACCTGGGAAAGAGCTTTCACTCTTTCGTTCTCCTAAAAGAGGATCAAGGGCTCGTGGAGAGTGGCCCTTATCGCTTTATCCGCCACCCAATCTACACGGCTTATTTCATGAATTATCTTGGTGGGGGCTTGCTCGCTTCAAATTGGGTATTGACCTTCGTTCCGGTGGCATTTTTCGGGCTGTTTATCGCCTTGAGGATAGATGGGGAGGAAAAGGTTATGGTTGAAAAATTCGGAGACAAGTATGTACACTATATGAAGCATACAGGGAGATTTCTTCCAAGAATCAATTTTATTTCCCAAAGGTGATGAATCCATTTACATCCCGAGGAGATAAGGCAATGAAACGTTTCACGAAGTGGGCTGAGCGCGAATTCGGCATGGGCGAGAGAGTGATTGCGACCCTCCTGGCGGGGGTCGTTTTTGTCCTGTTGATCCCCTTTGTCATTCTCAAGGGATCGGCGGCCATTGATCGCTGGCTGCATATTGCGCCTTTCGATTATGGCTTGATTAATCTCATAGTTGGTGGGGTCATGGCGCTCATCGGGTGGCTGTTCGCAATATGGTCGATCGTCGATCAGCTCACGCGTGACCGGGGCACGCCGCTTCCGGTTATGGCGACGCAGACATTGCTTATCACCGGGCCATTCGCCTACTGCCGAAACCCGATGAGTTTCGGGACGATCGTCCTCTATTCCGGTCTAGCGATCTGGACCGGTTCCTGGTCTGCGATCGTTTTGGTGACGAGTTTCGCGGCCGTGCTTATTGCTTACCTTAAATATATCGAAGAGAAAGAACTCGAAGCGAGATTTGGACAGTCGTATATGGAGTATAAGAAGACAACGCCGTTCATCATTCCTTCAATGTCGAAGAAGTAACCGCCACCGCTGAGCATCTCGTATCATCGAAGTTTCGATCGCATGAGCTTGATTCGACTGGCGATCAGGTTGTGAAAATAACTAATTAAGGATAGGTGCAGATGGATAGAGATCGCTTCGACCAGCAGATTCGATTTATTCTTGAAATTGACAAACTGAAATCGGTCATCCGCCAGTCGTACTTGCTTGATGGAAGCCGGCAGGAGAACTCCGCTGAACACAGTTGGCATGTCGCCCTGATGGGGCTGCTTCTCGCAGAATACACAGAGCAGCCTGTCGACTTGCTGCGCATGATGAAGATGCTTTTGATTCATGACATTATCGAGATCGATGCGGGTGACACCTACTGCTATGACGAAGCTGGTGTGACGGATCAATCCAGCCGCGAGAGTGCGGCCTCTGAGCGTCTCTTTGGTTTGCTGCCCGAGGATCAAATGGAGGAGTTTCGTGAGCTATGGGCTGAGTTCGAGGAGCGAAGTTCAGCGGAGGCGAAATTCGCGGCCACGATCGATAGACTTATGCCCTTGCTCCATAACTTTCATACCGAGGGGCGATCATGGCGTGAACATGGCATACGGAAGAACCAGGTGAGTTCCCGTAATGAAGTTATGAAGGAAGGGGCACGACCACTTTGGGAGTTTGCGATGTCGCTCATCGATGACGCCGTTGATAGGGAATACTTAGAATGAACGAAACAGGCCGTGCATATTGATCTAAATTGCTCTTGGATATGCGTGTAGCCATTATTGACAAAGGTAAATTCTTAGCGAAAAAATGAAAGGTCGCGTTGGTACATACCAACGCGACGCTGATTTGTGCAGCCCTTTATGTTCCTACAATTCAGATTGGCAGTAAAATCGTGATCTGCGTCCCTTGATCAGGATCGCTTTCGGCGCTGATCTCACCCCCATGGGCTTCCACAAGCTTCTTGGCAATAGCCAGTCCCAGGCCACTTCCTCCAGAATCAGCCGATTTGTAGAAACGCTCGAAGATTCTGGGTAGGTCTTGGGGGTCGATCCCGGAGCCGGTATCGCTGACGACGATTCGGACTCGATCGGTTCCCTTCTGATCAATCTGAACCTCGATCGTTTCGCCGGACGGTGTGTAGCGCAGTGCGTTTGCGATCAGATTGGTCAGCACCTCCCGAAATCGCAACGGATCGACGTTGATGGGGGGAATACCATCTGCGGTGGTCAGGTAAAGGGCAATACCTGCTGCCTCAATTTGGGGGCGATAGGCGGCAAGTGTCTCGCTGGTTAATAACGCCAGATCTGTGGCTTCTCTATGCAGTTGGAGTGCTCCGCTCTCAGCCAATCCAAGTGTACGTAAATCTTCGATCAAACTGGAAAGCTGTCTTGTTTCCTCGAGCAGCGCTTTCAAATGAGCGTCATCTCGTTCGTATACGCCGTCAATAATGCCTTCTATGTTTCCCTGGATGACAGTTATAGGTGTTCGCAGCTCATGGGTGAGATCAGCCATTAGCTCATTGCGTTGGTTTGCTTGCAGCTCAAGCTGGCGGACCATGGCGTTGAAGGATGACACAAGAGCAAACATCTCAGGGGATCCACGCTCTGGTACTCTCACCGAGTAGTCGCCTTCCGCAACGCTATCGGAGGCTTCCAGCAGATCATCAATGGGGGAAATCACGCGTCGGATCGATCGACCCATCTGAAAGACCACGGCGGTGATAAGAATGCCCACGCCGATGATTATGGGCAGCGCACCCGTTTTGCGCAGGTCGATCCCTGGTGAAAGTCTCGTGAGTAAATAAACGCTTCCCGAACAGGTGACGGTGGCGATCATTAAAGTAAGGAGCGCTCCAAGGGCAAGGCGCGGGAACAATTTATGGCGGTTTTTTCGCCAGAGAGGTGGATCCGGCGGCCAAGATTCGTCCTCAGGCCACCAGTGTGGGGGGGGGTGTTTGGAACGGCGCTCGTGAGCCTTGGCCCAGAAACGATGCGTGGGGCGGTTGTTATGCTTCATCGCTAAATCGGTACCCCACACCGTAAACTGTTTGGATGTATCGCGGCTCATGAGGGAAAGGTTCGAGCTTACGGCGGATGTTCTTAATATGAGCGTCGATTGCCCGCTCGTAAGATTCGATGGCAACACCGTGGACGGCATTGAGAAGTTGGGAGCGGGTGAAGATTCGTCCGGGTTGGCTGGCGAGGGCTTGTAGAAGCTGAAACTCTGTTGCTGTTAGCTCGATCTCCTCACCGCTAACCGTAACCTGCATACGGGGCAAATCCAGAGTGACATCTCCCACCCGGATAACTTCTCGTCCTTCCTGGACTAGCTCCGATCTTCGTAGAACGGATCGAACCCTGGCGACAAGCTCCTTGGGGCTGAAGGGTTTGGTGATGTAATCGTCAGCGCCGAGTTCTAACCCGACGAGTTTATCCGTTTCCTCATCGCGTGCGGTGAGCATGATGATCGGGAGGTTCGATGTCTTGCGGATCGACCGACAGACATCCAAACCATCCATGCCAGGAAGCCCGAGGTCCAACACAACAAGATCAGGCTTCTCGATTTGGATAACAGCCAGGGCGCGTTCCCCATCGCCAGCGCTTATGACCGAAAACCCAGCATTCTCCAGGTAATCCTGTGTAAGCTGGATGATCTTCGGCTCGTCATCAACCACTAGGATCTTCTTCAAACAGGGGACCTCCAGATGTGGGAATCGATGCAGATGTTACTATTCTACATCAACAAGTATGTGAGTCGGCTCATCTAATTAGCGAAGCGCAAACCCGGGCGGTTGTCAAAAAACCGCCCGGGCTGCTGGAGACGAGGGTCAGACTTTGGGTGTGTCAGCCTCGTCGCTTTCTTCGGTATCGTGCATCTGCGAGTGCCACTTTTGGACAAATTCTGGGGTACCCATC
>DAOUTT010000206.1 GCA_030668545.1 Anaerolineales bacterium
GGGCTGGAACTCGGTGCAGACGACTATGTGACCAAACCCTTCAACCCACGCGAGCTGGTTGCCCGGGTGAAAGCTATACTGCGGAGGGCGGAGCGTTCCCCGCGGCGGGATGACAGCCCAATTCACGTTGGCGATCTGACCATCGACCCGGCGCGCCGGGAGGTCAGTGTAGATGGTCAGGTGGTTGAAACGAGGACGAAAGAATTCGAATTACTGCTCACTCTGGTGGAGCATAAGGGGATCGTTTTGAGCCGTGAACAGTTGTTGAACCTGGTTTGGGGCTACGATTTCTATGGTCAGACACGCACCGTAGATGTCCATGTTGCCCACTTGCGAAAGCGCATCGCGGCAAGCAACCAGGTTCGGATCGATACGGTGACTGGCGTTGGCTATAAACTCGTAAATTGAGGTTTCCGTGTTCCGTTCGCTGCAATCCCGATTGTTCTTGACCTATCTCCTCGTGGCAGGATTGGTGCTGCTCTTCGTCGCAGCCAGCCTGTTATTTTTCATGTTGGGAAGCACTTTTGGAGACCAACGTGTGTATCTCAACTTGGAACGGAGTCTTCCAATAGTCGTCCGTGGACAGGGGAGACTTCTCTTAGAGTTGGAGGGAGAGGAACTAACCTCGACGATAGAGCGATTGGATCAGATTTCGAGTGCGCGCATCATCATTATCAGCCCACAGGGTGATGTGTTGGCTGATAGTCGTCCAACGGAAAGCCCGATCCCAGGTGAAGTGCTCCAGCAGAGCGGCATGGATCAAGAGATCGTTCGCGGACGTTTTGGCAAGCCGGGTGAGGGGGTCTGGCTCTATATCTCCCAATCGTTGGTTCAGCGCTTCCGGATCATCCTCGCCTCACCGCGTCCCACATTGATGAACCTGCGTCTGTGGTGGGATAGCGTCTTGCGCCCCATCCTTCAGGCTGCAGGGATTGCATTGTTCCTGTCGATCTTCCTGTCATGGCTGATGTCGCGTTGGGTTGCTGCACCTTTAGACCGGATGGCTCAGGTATCACGGGCTGTGGCAGCGGGTGATTTCGATCAACGCTTGCAGCCGGGTGGTCCGGAGGAAGTGCGCGGTCTTGCGCTCACTTTCAACGAAATGGTCACACGAGTCCAGGCGGGGCAGAAAGCGCAGCGCGATTTTGTTGCCAATGTCACCCACGAACTCAAAACACCGCTGACCTCTATTCAGGGCTTCGCTCAAGCGATCCTTGACGGCACCGCGCAAGACGAAGAATCGCAGCAACACGCAGCGCAAGTCGTCTATGACGAAGCTCAACGATTGCACCGGCTGGTGGAAGACCTGCTCGAGCTGGCGCGCATGGACGCGGGGCAGATCGACTTTCACCAGGATCGTGTTGAAATCACGGCCCTTCTTTCAGCCGTTGTTGAACGCTTGAGCGTGAAAGCCGCCGAGGCGGGAGTGGATGTCATCAATAAGGTCGGTCAACTTCCTGTCTTGATCGGTGATGGCGATCGCCTGGCGCAGGTTTTTATGAACTTAATCGACAACGCCATTAAACACACCCCTGATGGCGGACAGGTATCCCTGTGGGGGGAGTATGCGGAGGGGTGGATTTCGATCCACGTTGAGGACACTGGACCTGGTATCCCGGAGGAAGAACTCTCACGCATCTTCGAGCGTTTTTATCAATTGGATAAGGCTCGCCCGGGGGGTATGGATCGAGGCGTGGGTCTTGGTCTGGCTATCACCCGTGAGATTGTACGCAGTCACCAGGGACGGCTGGTCGCGCAGAGCGAACTAGGGCGGGGCAGCCGCTTTACGGTTCAGCTGCCAGTCGTCCGCGCCGACGACACCACGCTGGCGGTAGACCGGGGGTAGGCTGCTAGGACACTCAACATTCTTTATTAAATCAAGGGTAATTATTTAGGTCCCTAACGGAATTGTCATTCCTTCGCAGTTTCACGGCTCTGTCGAAATGAAAGTAATTAGTGAGGATCCTTCCTTCGCCTGTCATTGCGAGGAGCCCGATAGGGCGACGTGGCAATCTCCCATCAAGAAACGAGGAGATTGCTTCGCGGAGTTTATCCTGCGAAGTCCCCCGTATTTTGGGGGGCGAAGTCCCCGACCGAAGGAAGTGGGGAGTGAAACCGAAGGGCTCGAAATGACATTTGGTGGTGCAGAGCCCTTCCTGTACTTGTCATTGCGAGGAACGAAGTGACGAAGCAATCTCCTCCTGAAGATGTAGGAGGTTAATATGTGGACCTCAAGGCGTAGGCTGCACCTGCGGCCGGAAGCAGAACTTCGTGACTCCACAAAATCCACCAACCTATAACCAGTGTGGGAGAATCATCGGTCATTTCTTCCACAGTTTCTGGTGAAGATCCTCTTATGTTAACTTTACCCAGCAGTACCACCGTTTGGCCAGGCAGGGAATGTTTTTCCGATATAATGCTGGAAATTCTGCTTCAGGAGGGGATGGATGGGATCGAATAGCAGTTCAAATGTCAAGTGGTTTGTCATCGCCCTGGTTGTCATCATGGCAGCGTGTCTGACTTGTTCAGTGGTGACTTTCCTGGTTATCCGTTGGAGTGTGGACACAATAGAACAGGTGGGGCTACCAGAGTATATCCCCGAGGATCGTGAACCAACACGTATGCCTCTGATCTCCCCTTCAGATGAGCCTGAGGATATCGATCTCTCATTTTTAACTCTCGAGCAGCTGGCATCTACGATCGTGCCCGCCAATGATCCCATCGAACTCGCTGAGCGCCTGCGCGGGCTGAAGGATGTCCCCCGGATCCTGGCTGAAAGTGCCGAGCCTATTCCAGCCGGAACCGTCGATACGTTCTGGGTAAGCGATACCGACACGATCGAAAACTTCGAAGTTCAAGCAGAGATGGTCTATGCAACCGATCACGTTTACTTCTGGGTGGAACAGGGTGTTGACTTTGATCCAGATGACGTAAAAGCCCTGGTGGATGACTTCGAGGAGGGTGCCTATCCTACGAATAGGTCCTTCTTCGGGAGCGAGTGGTCGCCCGGCGTTGATGGTGATGTGCATATCTATATCCTCTATGCAAAAAATCTTGGTGCGGTGGCGGGTTATTATTCATCAGCAGACGAACTCTCACCGCTTGCACACCAGTACTCCAATGGGCATGAGATGTTCTACTTGAGTGCGGACAATGTGGAGCTGTGGGAGGAATTCACCTACAGCGTTCTCGCTCATGAGTTTCAACACATGATCCACTGGAACTTAGACCGGAACGAAGAAACCTGGTTAAATGAAGGGTTCTCTGAATTGGCTTCACACTTGAGCGGTTTTAGTGTCGGCGGCTGGGACTATGTCTACGCGAGTGAGCCCGATCTCGCGCTCACACACTGGCCGACGGACGGGGCTGGGGTACATTACGGGCAAGCCTTCCTGTTTGTTACCTATTTCCTCGACCGCTTCGGCTCAGAGACGACACAAGCGGTGGTGGCCAATGCGAAGAACGGTCTTGATTCTATAGATCGAACGCTAGACGCAAAGGGCATCGTCGACAACCAAATAGGTGCGTCGATCACTGCCGATGACGTCCATCGTGATTGGGCCATTGCCATGCTGGTTGCTGATCCTTCTATCTCTGACGGTCGTTATGCTTTCCATTCCTATGTTGCACCGCAGGTGGATTTCACCGATCACTTAATTGCCTGCCCGTCCGGGCTGCAGGAACGGCAAGTAAACCAGTATGGGATCGATTACATACAGATCGAGTGCGATGGCACCTATTCGCTCTCATTTGATGGCGCTTCAGAAGTACCGGTGCTTCCGGGGGAAGCGTATTCCGGCGACTTCACTTTCTGGTCAAACCGCGGCGATGAGTCGGACATGACTTTGACGCGCTCATTTGATCTCCGGGCGGTTGAAGGACCGGTAAATGCCAGCTACTGGGTATGGTATGACATCGAGGAGGGGTGGGATTACCTCTACCTCGAGGTTTCCCCAGATGGCGGGGATACATGGCAAATCCTCGAGACGCCCTCCGGCACGGCTGAGGACCTCTCCGGAAACTCCTTTGGCTGGGCGTACACAGGGTATAGCGGCGGTGGGGATGAACCGCGATGGATTGAGGAGACGGTTGATCTCTCTGAATTTGCAGGGCAGGAAGTCCTCCTGCGCTTTGAGTACATCACGGATGCCGCAGTGAATGGCGATGGATTGCTCCTCGACGATTTTTCAATCGAGGCGATTGATTATTTTGAAGATTTTGAGACGGATGAAGGCGGCTGGGAGGCTGCGGGTTTTGTGCGTCTGTACAATCGCTTGCCGCAGACCTACCGTGTTGTGCTCGTAGAGCAGGGGCGGGAGATAGAAATCCGCGAATTAACCCTGGATGAAAATAACCATGCTGAAATTGAGGTCACCTTCGATAAGGATAATCGGGAAGCGGTTCTCATCGTGACGGCGACGACTCGCCATACCTGGCAGCCGGCAGCATACATCGTTGAATTGAAGTGACCTTGGCGAAGGCTTTGCACCGAATGAGGTGACGCCGGTTTTTATTTGACTCTCTAGTCATATCCGGATTGGAAGCTGAGTGAGCTAGTAAAGAAAATAGAACCGGGCATAACAGAAGCTATGTCCGGTTCTGCTAGTACGATATTCAGAGCTTGTACGAAACGCTAAACCGCTTTCTTAGGCTCGCGTAGTTTCTCGAGTTCTGCTTCCAATTGGGTTAGACGAGCCGTATAAGCACC
>DAOUTT010000119.1 GCA_030668545.1 Anaerolineales bacterium
GATCGATCACCAGGTCCCAGGCCGTCATGACCACCGCGGCCAGAGCCGCAACGCGTAAGCCGCGCCGATGGTCTTCTGCTGATTGGTGACCTATGATGGTTTCAGCGATCACCAGCGATGGATAACTTACCATGAACCACGCCAATGGGATCAAGTAGGGAACCAGACCCAAGAAGAGGGGGCCAAGCTGTTCTGTGTAGTGATATGGACCATAAATCCACCCTGTAGCAACCCCAACGCTTTCGAAAAACAGGCTCACGGTGTAGGTCAACACAAACAAGAGGAATGTGTTTCGCCAGCCGATGTGGGTCAATGCATGGGTAATGGCAAAAGCCGTTGCGATCAGTGTGAGCAAGGGAACGGAGTGCCCGTGCACTCTCGGAAAACCGAGCAGGGGTCCGAGGCTGGCGTATGCCGTAAATGCAGCGTAAAGAACAAGCAGGCTTATCGCCGCGATCCGCAGTGGGCGCATTCTCAAACCGCTCTTTCGATAGCGTTTCAAACCGTCTAACTACGTTCGTTCACTCGGCCAATCACGCCCGTTCCGCATCGATCTCATCGAGCAGCGCCTCATCCTGCCGCAGGCTGCGAAAGCGCAAGATGATGTTGACGATGTAGAGACCTATGGTCCCGAGGATAACGGTGTAGCCGGCGATCATATAATTCAAGGTGTCAGCTGGTCCTTCCTGAAACATCATCGTTTTTACTCCTGTTGCATCCCTTGTTCAACGCGGGTTAAACGTCAGGATGGCTATACCCGTGGGCTTCTGTTTTTCTCAGGCTGAGAGGGCGGTCAACTTGCGTTCCTCGATCTTCTCCGCCAAGTGCTGCAGCCGCAGGCGATGCCAGAGCAAGGTGACATAGATTAACGTGAATGTGAAAAGGCTGAAGAAGAATGCCACCCGCATGTCCGCGGTCATATTAAAGGCACCCAGTGCCGTGGGATCTGAACCACCAACGACAATGGGGTGGATCGTACGAAAGATGCGGATCGAGAGAAAAGTAAGAGGTACGCTGATGAAGCCCACGATGCCATATACAGCACCAAAGCGGGCACGCCGATCGGGGTCTTCTATCCCTTGCCGCAGCATTATGTAAGCGATATAGATCAACAGCATGATCGTCGCCGTTACGAGGCGCGGATCCCAGGTCCACCAGGTATTCCAGATCGGTCGAGCCCAGATCGAGCCCGTCACGATATTAATAAAGGTGAAGACGACGCCAATCTCGACCGACGCTACGGCGATTCGATCCCAGCGCTGTTCGCCGCGAGCCAGATAAATCCCCCCGACGATCGCGGTGACGAGAAACGCCAGCCCTCCCACCCATCCTGCGGCGACGTGAAAATAGAACACGCGCTGCACATCGCCCATAATCGCCTCTTGAGGTGCCCAGAAGAGCACAAGGTACAAGGCGACGACGAACACTGCGCTGGTTAACCAGGTCAACACTATTAGAGCCTTAGGTATGCGTTCCATGACACTCCTCCGCTGACGCTATTTCCCTTTCAACTACTTGGACACAAAATCCGTCTTTGTTTAAACACATCCCCCACGCTAGTGTGTTCCCTTATTCCTCGACGACGAAGTCAAAGACCATGAAGGCAACGGCGATGAAGATTACGTCATAGGCAATCATCACATTTATCCAGGGCATGATCTCCGCCATCTCAAAGCCCTGGAGAAAGCCATTGCTCGCCTTTACAGCCGCGAGCAGAAGCGGGATCAGCACCGGGAAAAGCAATATTGGCAGCAGCATGTCCCGCGTGCGCGCCTGGACAGCCATCGAGGCCAACAACGTGCCAACCGCAGTGTAGCCTATCGATCCAAGAAGGATCACGAGGATCAAGCCCGGTTGAAAGAGATTTACATTGTAGAGCACACTATACATCGGCAGGATGATCGCTTCAACAATAAGCATGAAGAATAAGTTGCCGATCGCTTTTCCAAAATATATTGCGCTGCGGTCCACAGGCGCAAGCAGCAAACCGTCGAGGCAGCCGCGATCCTTCTCAATCGCCATCGAGCGGTTTAGCCCCAGCGTGCCTGCAAAAGCAAAGGTGACCCATAGGACACCCGAGGTGACAGTCTCACGGGTGCGAATATCCAACTCGAGGGCAAAGTTAAAGATCAGGATCACCAGCGCGGCGAAAACCAGCATCGCCCCGATCAATTCGCGGCTGCGGAATTCTGCGGCGAGGTCCTTCCAGACGATGGCCCCAATCGAGCGCAGATACGCCCGCAGCGAACCATCCGCACTGGTCTCGATCTTATGCTCAACAATTTCCGTCGTTGGAGGCATTTCAGACACGGGTCACCGATCGATAAAGTTCTGTGAGTTGAATGGGATCTAAAGCGTCCGTGGATTCTGATGCAGTGATGACCCCTCTCGAGAGAATGTCCACCCGATCTGCGAGATCAGCAGCCCTGGAGATATCGTGAGAGGTCATGACCACCGTTCTACCGGCGGAGGCGATCTCTCGCAGGACCTGATCCAACATCGCCGCTGCCTCCTGGTCGAGACCGGTATGCGGCTCATCGAAAAGCAGGATATCGGGCCGATGAAGGATTGCGCGAGCGATTGCCAGGCGCTGCTGCATCCCACGCGAGAATTCACGCACCAGATCCCTCCGGCGAGGGTAGAGACCGACGAGATGCAGCACCTCATCTATCCGCTGCTCGAGATCACCAACGCCATACATCCAACTGTAAAAGCGCAGGTTCTGCTCTGCGGAAAGATCACCGTAGAGTAAAGGTTGATGGGATACAACCCCCAGCCGTCGTCGGACGGCCGCGGCTTCGGCTGGTAAATGATGACCGGCCACAATCACCTCGCCCATTTTGGGGCGGGAGAGGGTGGCAAGGATGCGCAGAAAAGTCGTCTTCCCGGCTCCGTTAGGGCCCAACAGAGCGACAAACTCACCTTGCCCTACCTGAAAATCCAAGCCGCGCAGAACGGGTTTCGGACCGAACGTCTTTACCAGACGCCTGACCTTAATCATGCTCCGCCGCCGACTCAAGGAGCGCTTTTAAGGTACGCTTTAGCTCCTCACGACGTTCCTTGTAGGTCGTTTCTTTGATCTCTCCTGCCTCAAACCTATTATCTAGCGCGGCGATTGCACGTATTAGCGCTTCGCGATCGCGGGGTTCCTCGGGCACGGTTTCATCGTCGTATTCAACGGTTGACTCCAGTCGTTGCGACCACCTCCACCAAATAATGAAGAGGGCGATTAAGGTTAACCCCAAGGCAACAGCGCCGACGATCAGGTTTGTTGTTGAAGAAGAGTCCGTCTTTGCAGGGTGCCTGCCCGAGAGGCGCAATTCCAGTATTTCGCCCCGGTCAAGCGGGTCCATCCTGTAACTTTCCATGACCAACCCGCCCATATCGCGCGCGCCCACTTCGCTCAACCCCTCACCACTGATGGATGGGGGGCCCTGCGTCTTCAAAATGACGATCGCTTCAACTGGGTAGTCTACGGGCTGCTGATACTCCAGGCTGCGTTCATAGGGCAGCGTGAAACTAAAGTAGACCTCTACTGCCTCTCCAGGGATGAACGCCTCGTGGATCACAAAGCCGTCCGCGTCTTCTGTGAAACGCATCAACTCGGTCGAATCAGCGAAATACAGATTACTAAAACCTTTCGGCAACGGCACCCGAATATCATTAACCCCATCTGGTTCAGCAATCGTTCGGTCGCCGGTATTCGTCATGAGCAGTAATTCGGAAACTTCAACCACACCTTCGATGGAGTAATCGAAGATCAAATGCAGTCGGTCTACAACGAGCAGGCTGTCATCCGTTGTGGTTTCGAAAACCGTCAAGGGAAGTTCAAGTGAGAGGTTGTCCTCCAGCATATGTCCTGCAGTGTTAAAATACCGCACCCCTTGATACTCCGTTAATGCACCAAAGAAACGGTCAGGGACGATCTCCAAATCCTGGACTTCAAACTTGCCGTCGACATCGACCGGGATTTCCTCTTCGAATACCAGTTGATTCCCATCGAAGGCAATAAATGTAACCATCAAGCCGTGCGGGAGATCTGCTCCCTCCGTTCCATTTTCGATTGAACCGTAGACAACCCCATTGCTCACGTCAGAGATTGGTCCCGCTGTTGCTGTTTCCTCGCTAAACGCGAGTGTGCGCACATAAGCTGCTGCAGCAAAGCGTTCGCTTTCGCTAAGTGCTCCCTCCAGCGCAGGCATCGAGCCTTTGCCCTGGGTGATCACTGCGTAATAATCATCGAGCGATGTATTGGTGAAAAGCGTCGCATCGCGCAGGTTCATAGCAGGCGCCAGGGCTTCCCCGCGCTCACCATGGCAGTCGACGCAAGTCTCTTGATAAACAACCGCACCCTGCTCGAGTTGGTCTGACGAAATGCTCAGTGATAGTGCATAGGCGACAACATCCCAACGCTGCGTATCGCTCAAATTCACGAAGGGAGGCATGAAGCGTTCCATCCTTCCCTGTGTGACGGTAAGATACCAATCGGAAGGAAGCACGCTAGAGGCGAAGGTTGGATCTCCTAACAGAGGAGGCCTGACATCCAGATTCGCGGACATCGATCCCTCCCCCAGCCCTGTTGAGCCATGGCATGCTTCGCAGTTTTCCAGATAAAGCAGCTCCCCCTGGCTCAGATCCGGTGGATTCTCCGGTGTTGAGCGTTCTTCCACCTTTGTTGCCTGTGTCTCAGGTGCGGGGCGCGGCTGCGTCGCTTGAGGTATTTGTTCAACAGCCTGACGGGTCGCCAGCTCCGGGGGTGGTGTGACATCCTCAGAGAGTGAACATCCTGTCAATACGAGAAGAATGCTTAGGGATAGGAAGACATTTCGTTTCACGCCTGCTCCTCCGCTTCAGCCAGCGTGTTACCGCAGCGAATGCAGAATAAATCATCCACCTTAACTTCAGATCCACAGGAGGGACAGAACCCACCGTTCCCATCTTCCTTCTCACTCCTGATCTGAGCTATGGCCGCTTCAATTTCGTCGTCTATTTCGTCCCCTTCAGGGGACACATCACCCCCTGCATTCAAGACATCGATCCGGCGCAGGATTTCTGCTCCCTTTTTCATCAGAGCTTGCCGCTGCTCCTGGTAATCCTCCTCCAGGATCTTCCCGGTATTGAAGTCCATTTCCAGCTCCTGCAGGCTATTCAGCACTCGATCGCGGCCGGCTTGAAGCTCAGAGGACAGCCGTTCCGTATCGGTTACGCCCTTACCTCGATGCTGAATTAACGGGAGGGCGACAAACGCCACCGTCAGCAGCGTCAACGCTAGCCCAGCGAGTATCGAGCCTATATCCATAGTTGTACCTTCTCCTCGTTCATCTCACCTCGTCCCATTACTGCGCGCCTGGAATCCGCCTATTTCGTGATGGGAAACGTGCAAACTCAAAGCGACTTTTATTTATACTCAGCCATCACCGTTTCGATTTGATTGACGATCTCGTCAAGCGATAAATAGGGGCCAATCTTTGCAGCTGCCAATCGACCATCAGGGCCGATGATGTAAGTCTCCGGCACGCCGATAGTGCGGAATGCCTGTGAGATTCGTGTTCCCAGATCGGGGCCGTTCGGATACGTAATTCCAAATTTTGCCAGGTATGCTCGGGCTTCGGTTTCCGTATCTACGTAGTCCACGCCCAGGAAAACCACGCCCTGATCCTTGTACATCTGGTATGCCTGTTCCAATTCAACGGCCTCTTGTTCACAAGGTTTGCACCAGGACGCCCAGAAATTGACAACGATAATCTGGCCATGGTGATCGGCGAAATCGATTTCATCTCCATCGAAAGTGGTCAGGACCAAATCGGGCACACGATCTCCTACCCTGATAGAACCTCGTTGTGTCCGCACTAAACCTAAGCCCAGGACGGCCAGAAGCCCCAGCACGAACACCCACACGAGCACAACGCCCCATTTCGGCCGCGATGTTTTCCCGGGCGATTCTTCATAATTCTCCGTTGCTGAGTTATCGATAATTTCCATACGGCAAACCCTCGCTCCTATTCATCCCGCCGGCGCAGCTCCTGCTCCAATTGGGCAATATAGGGATCCTCACTCTCTACACTCACACCCTTACCCTTAGGCGTAGGTGGCTCAACCTTCCAAGCCCGCATAACCATGAAGAGAATGAATGCCCCGATTGCGAATAAGACCGGTGGCAGGATGTAAACAAGCGCATTGAAACCCTCCGCTGGCGGTTCAGCCAACACCCGTGGCCCATACTGATCGACGAAGTAGTCTTTGATCTGATCATCGCTCCAGCCCAACACCAGCTTCTCGCGGATAGTGGCTCGCCACTGTTCGCATGCTTGCGTCGGGCATACGTCCAACGGTATGTTTTCACACACCGGGCAATAGAGCTCACGGGCGATGACATTGACATCATCGTCGGTCGGACCGCCATCTTGTGCGAAAGCGGGAAGTGCGAACACCTGTGAGAGCAGAATAAAACCCAGAGTAATTCCCATCGCCATTTGCAGCTTACGCAGTAATAAATTGCTCCTCACGTTCCGGTGCTCCTTGTTGCGGATGACGTCTTATTCGCCCGCCTCCGACCACTAATGACCCAAACCGCCACGATGGTTCCAATACTGAAGACAACGCCACCGATCCAGATTAAATTGACCAGCGGGTTATGATAA
This sequence comes from Anaerolineales bacterium, assembly GCA_030668545.1. Classification (GTDB taxonomy): domain Bacteria; phylum Chloroflexota; class Anaerolineae; order Anaerolineales; family E44-bin32; genus E44-bin32. The sequence goes on from DAOUTT010000119.1 coordinate 6,642, forward strand.
ACCTTGAAAGTCGCATCGCTCCGGGAATCTGGGTCCAAACCCACCAGGATCACATAGAAATCGTCCATCAGCGTGGAGCGCGTGCCCGGTATGGTCACCGCCTGCTGCGAGTCGTAATAGTACTCCTTGCGCGGGTATAGTTCGTCCACAAATTTGCCATCTTGATAAACAGAGACCACGGC
>DAOUTT010000023.1 GCA_030668545.1 Anaerolineales bacterium
CATGTTGGTGAACGCTTGATCGATATTTCCAAAATAGGGTTTAAATTGCTTCGTACATTCCGTCACGAAATAACAACCTGACGTGGCGTTATTCCAGGATCGTAGTCGCACCGACTCGATTCTAAACTTGTTCTTGATTTTCATTTTCTATCCCCCTTGCATATCTCCGATTTGTGGACCTACTCTATCGTGTGGAGCAGGGTGAAATTCGGAGGTCCCATCTCGCCGATCGGCAGGCTGGCGACAAGCACAATTTGTTGACCATGGTTTACGATGGCGCTTGCCAGGCATGCATTGCGAACTCTAGCGATCATCTCCTCGACTGAATTTGCCTTTTTAACCAGGTGAGGGATGACACCCCAGGCTAGCGAGAGTTGATGGAAGGTTTTCGCCTCTGGCGTGAATGCTACGATCGGGACTCTTGGGCGAGTGTACGACATAAGACGGGCTGTCCGGCCGGAACGCGTAAAAACAGCAATGGCAGCGACATCGCGATCACGTGCCAGTGATTTTGCAGCCTGTGTTGTCGCCACGGCATCATCATCCGTGATTACTACTTCATCCGCGAGTACACAACTCCATTGCGGGGCGTGGGTTTCTGCGTCGCGGATGATCCTGTCCATGGTTTCAACGGCTACGACAGGATATTTGCCGATAGCTGTTTCGCCGGAAAGCATCAAAATATCACTTCCATCAAACACGGCATTTGCTACATCCGACGCCTCCGCTCGAGAGGGCCGCGGGTTTTGGATCATCGATTCCAGCATTTGTGTGGCCGTAATCACGAATCGTTGCGCCGCATTTGCGTGTTGGATGATGTGTTTCTGAATGGATGGCACGCGCTCTGGTGCGACTTCCACGCCGAGGTCACCGCGTGCGACCATCACGCCGTCGCAGACGGCAAGGATCTGATCCAGATTATCGATAGCTTCCGGCTTCTCGAGTTTGGCGATTAACAATGGGGTGGCGCCATCATGAGCCGAGGATGAGATAGCCTCTCTGAGGCTTACGAGGTCCTCTGCGCGGCGCACGAATGAAAGCGCAATTGCATCAACGTCATGTGCGAGTCCAAATTCAATGTCCTGAAGATCTTTCTTTGTAAGGGAGGGTGCGGATAAGTTAACACCGGGGAGGTTGACGCCTTTCTTATTTCCGAGCTTACCACCATAGACAACTTTCGTGGCAACATCATTGCCATCGATCGAGGTGACGCGCAGCTCGATGCGGCCATCATCCAACAGTATCCGGTCGCCTTCATTTACGTCTTGCGCAAAGGAATCGTACTTATTAACTTGGATCGTGTCCTTTGTGCTAATGACATCGCGTGTTGTAAGGGTGATCTGCTCACCGGGGGAAAGCAGGATCGCCTCGTCGTCCTCAAGCATACCAGTGCGCAGCTTTGGACCTTGCAAATCCTGGAGGATCGCCAGCGATCTCTTTTCTTTCTTGGCAAGCGAGCGAATCTCCTTAATAACTTGCGCATGGTCATCGTAATTTCCATGTGAGAAGTTCAAGCGGATTACATCCACACCTGCTTGAAGAAGACGTTTGAGCTGGGACCGACTGCTCGAGGCAGGTCCAACAGTGGCGATGATCTTTGCGTTGCGGATCATAGGTAATTCAATTCGCTGGCTTCCTGTTCCAGCACTTCACGAAAATCTGGGTGAGAGATTTCGATGAGCGCTCGGGCCCGTTGTTTGATCGTTTTGGCGTAAAGGTTTGCGACGCCGTATTCTGTGACGACGTAGTGAACATGGTTGCGTGTAGTCACAACACCTGAGCCTTGTTTGAGCATGGAGACGATGCGGCTGATCGGGGCGCCACCGCCGGGTGTGGCTGTTGAGGGGAGGGCGATAATTGGTTTTCCACCTTTACTGCGCGAGGCTCCATACACAAAATCCAATTGACCACCGACACCGGAGTAGAGCTTGGGGCCGATGCTATCGGCAACGATTTGACCCGTTAGGTCGACCTCGATAGCGGAGTTTATGGAGACCATTTTCTCATTTTTTGCGATGACAAATGGGTCGTTTACATATTCCGTAGGATGGAGTTCGATGATGGGGTTATCATCGACGAAGTCGTAGAGCTTCTTTGAGCCGAGGATAAATCCTGCAATGATTTTTCCAGGGTGCAAGGTTTTCTTCTCGTTCGTGAGAACTCCGGATTCGATTAACTTGATCACACCATCAGAGAAGAGTTCGGTGTGGACGCCCAAATCCTTTTTGTCATCAAGGTAGTTCAAGACTGCATCTGGCACAGCGCCAATGCCCATCTGCATTGTCGATCCGTCTTCGATCATGTCAGCGATAGTGCGGCCAATTTTCATACTCAAATCCGTGGCTTTACCCATCGAGAGCTCAGCCAGCGGATAATTTACAGATACGGCATAATCGATTTTCGAGAAGTGGATGAAAGAATCGCCAAGTGTCCGCGGCATCTGTTCATTGATTTCAGCGATAACGACACTCGCTCCCTTCGCCGCGCTTTTGACCAAGCCGGCTTCAATGCCCAAACTACAAAAGCCATGCTCGTCGGGAGGGCAAACTTGTAGAAGGATGGCGTCCAGCGGAAGATGACCATCACGAAAGAGAAGCGGGACTTCTGATAAGAATGTTGGCGTGAAATCCGCCCGCCCTTCGTGAACAGCCTTTCTGATGTTGTGGCTGATGAACAGGGTGTTCACCCGGATGTGACCTTCCATCTCAGGGTCGACATGCGGCGCCGGTCCAATTGTTAATACTTGGACGATTTCAACATTTTCTAGTTTCTTTGCTCGCTTTACTAGTGCAGCCAGGAGTTTTTGAGGTACGGAGCAGTTCCCCGTTAAGAAGACGCGCCAGTTAGATTCGATTATATTAACCGCGTCATCAGCAGTCATTAAGCGTGTTTCGTACTTTTTCAGCCAAGTCATTGGTTTTGTTCCCCCACGCCAACCAGACGACTCAAATGGACTACTTCGCCAGCCCTTGTGTTCAGCCCGCGGTGCAGTGCAGGCATATCAGCGAGCGCTCCATCGATACCTTTCAGTGCGATCGCCTCGAGGTAGGGGTATGCACCAAGGAATAATGCGTGTGAAGCGGTGCGACCCAAGACGCCTGACATATTTGGAACGCAGTAATGGATGATTCGTTCCTCCTCGTAAATTGGACTCCCGTGATTCGTCGGGCGTGAAGTCTCCACACATCCGCCCTGGTCGATGCTCATATCGATGATTAGTGCACGCGGCTTCATGGATTGGACAGTCTCTCTAGCGACCACCGAAGGTGCTCTTGAGCCAGGAACATGCACCGCGCCGATGAGAACATCGGCGAATAAGCATGCACGCTTAACATTGTGCGGTGTTGAGAGCATAGTAACGATGGGATATGGGAGACGTTCCTGGATTTCACGGAGACGTTGGAGATCGGTATCCAGCAAGGTGACATGTGCGCCGATTCGGGTGAAAGTGTCTGCCGCTGTACTGCCTACAATACCGCCGCCGATGATAACAACTTCGGCAGGAGGAATCCCCGCAGCGCCACCGAGCAGGATCCCCCGACCTCCATGATCGTTCTGCATAAAGCGCGCTGCGACCTGAACCGCCATGCGACCTCCGATTTGACTCAGAGGGGCCATGATCGGCTTATATTCGTCATCGTCTTCAACTTGTTCGTAAGCTATGGATGTTATCTTTTTTTCCAGAAGCGATTCGATTTTGTCCTGTCGTGCTGCGGCAAGGTGCAGGAAGCCGGTGATGCATATTTCGGGACGCATCATATCGATCTCGTCTCGTAAAGGACGAGCGAATTTCATAATGAGGTCCGGGCGGCCGAATATCTCATCCTGGTTATAGACGATTTGACCACCGGCTGCTGAATAATCGTCGTCTGTAAAGCCTGCGCCTTCTCCAGCTTCAGTCTCAACATAGACCGTGTGACCATGTTTCGTGAATAGGTTCACACCCGCGGGGGGGAGACCAACGCGAAACTCAAAGGGTCTTCGTTCTTTAGGTACGCCGATATGCATGAATCACTCTCCAGGGGAAAGGCTTCTCAAAGCAAGTACGTATGAAATCCAATATCGTGCAATTGCATTATCTTAATTCCCGTAGCTATGGCTAATTATTAGGCGCGATTTATTACCGCTTGGGGTAGATTGTATCCTTCAGAGGGCCAATAGTATAGGACCAACCACGTGCCTAGCCTATGATAGGAAATCGTGGACCAATTTACTCGTCTGAATTGGAGGTCCCGAAATTGTCTACATGTGAATGTCTGCGAGGCATGGGGGGGCGTAACCAGTACAGCCAGCCCCCAGTCCGCCTTGAAGGGGGGTCTAACCGATCAAACGCCGCGAGCAGGAGGGCGGCGATGAGAACTGCAGCTCCGATCCACTGCACCGGTGTCAGGGTTTCGCTTAAGATGACATACGCCAGCGAAACCGTGACGAGAAGTTCAGCGAGCCCGAAGAGAGATGTCTGGATACCGCCGATTAATTGTACGCCTGCAAAAAGCGTGAGGCGTGACAAGAAGGTCACAATGGTTAAGCAGATTATGGGAAGGATTGCCGCTTCAGGAAGGCTTGAGTAAGGCCTCGAGAAGATGAGGAAAGCGGGGACAGTAACAACGGTCATTGCTAGAAGCGTATATAGAGTCACCGTTGGCGCTGGAACCTCATAAAGGACACGTTGGTTAATGGGGATGTGGATTGCGTATAGACATGAGGCGCACAGCATTAGGATGACACCCCGTATGTCAACAGCGCTGTCGCCTGCCAGTGTGAGAAGGTACACACCAGGGATGCTAAGCAGGAGGCGGACGATTGTGAGATTGGTGGGCCTGCTTCCATCAAGATAAAATAATCCCGCTACGAAGATTGGATAGAGCGTAAATAGAAATTGCCCAAGGCTAGCGTCTAAACTGGCCAGGGACGCAAAGTAAAAAATGGATCCCAGACCGTTCAAGGCACCAGCGATTGCGCAACCTAGAAGGCCGAGGGGGAAGATGTAAAGATACTCTCGCTTAAAAATAAGGATAACGATGAACAATAACAAGGCTGCGCCAGCGGTTCTAGCTGCAACGACTGCTGTCGGGTGAAGACCGGCCAGGATAGCTTGCTTGCCGAAAATGGGAGATGTGCCAAGGAGAATGGCGGAGACGACTGCAAAATAAATGCCAGCGTTCTTCTTGGTTGCTCTTCGATCCAAGGTTAGTGCTCCTGACGTAGTGCTTCCTCGATCTCCTCGATGAGTTCTTCAACGAAGAAATCTCCTTTGGTCATCAGCTGTTCGATGTGACCATCAAGGCGCTTCCACTCGACTGATGTGAGTTCTTTTGCGGTAACCACAACAATTGGGATGTCGTGTGTGGGCATTTGTGCTCGGAGCCGATCAAGCAGTGCAAAACCATCCATCTCCGGCATCATGAGATCCAGAATGATTAAATCTGGAACCGATTGTTTCACGAGTTGCAGCGCGATTGGCCCAGATTCTGCTTCGGCTACCAGGAAGGTCCCTTGAGCTTCCAGGAGCCGGCGGATTAAACGACGAGCATCTGCCTGGTCATCGATAACAAGCACGTTCCGCATTTGTGTTTGATCAATCTGGGTAAGCGCAGCGACAATGCCCTCTCTGGGATGAGTGGGAAACTCAAAGTCATCAACGGAAATATCCTTCGACCAAGCGGGACCCAGCAGCCGGCTCTCTACTGGCATCGTGTGGCCGGAACAATTTATTACAACTACATCATCCGGGTGTATGACTCCTTGCCGCACCAGTTTGATCAAGCCTGCAAACGCCACAGCAGCAGCGGGCTCAATCGAAAGCCCTTCAACCTTGGCAACAAGGCCCAGCGCGCGGAAGGCATCCTCATCAGAGACGCTGTCGATCGTTCCCCCACCTGTTTCAAGCATCCTCTGGCGAAGTAGGGTGTAGGCTCGGCCAGGATCGCCTGTTGTGAGTGTCGTGATGTGGGTCTTTGGAGACAGCACCGGATCAGCGACATCAAGATCGGCTTCCCAGGCCTTCGCCATGGGCGCGCAACCAGCACTCTGGATGCATGCCAGAGCAGGGATTTTGTCGACAAGCCCCGCAGCATGCATCTCCTGAAAGCCTTTTAAAACACCAAGAGGACCGATTGCGCCGCTGACGGCTTGGATATACCAATCTGGAGAACTCCAAGTGCTTGTTTTTTTTGTTTCAGCGTTGCTCGGTAGCTGCAACTTGGCCAGCTGCTCGGCGATTTCGAAGGCGATAGTCTTCATCGATTCCAACGCTGTTATGCTGCGTACTCCGCGGTCCAGAAAGAGGCCTCGTTCCAATGAGAATTGAGCAGCCAATTTCTTCGCCTGGTCATAGGTCCCCGTCACTTTAATGACCTGGGAGCCGTAGATTGCCACCTCGCGCATTTTATCAGGGGGAACTAGGCTGGTAATAAATGCCCACAGTTTCAAACCCGCGCGTGCAAATGCAGCCGAGAAGGCAATGGCGACATTTCCTGTAGAGCAGATGACCGCCTCGTTAATGTTATGTTCCAGTAGAGCTGCAACCGTTACAGCGGCCTGCCGATCTTTGAAAGAGCCTGTTGGGTTCTGGCGCTCATCTTTGATGTAGAGATTGGGGAGGCCGAGCAGCATACCAAGTTGGTGGGCTGGGAAGAGCGGCGTCCAACCTTCTCCGATCGTTGGGTAGAGGGATGGGTTTTGCAAAGGGAGCAACTCGCTATATCTCCACAAACTAGCGGGGCGATCCGCGAAAGTTGATCCCCAGAATATTCCGGTATCAAGATCATAGCAAGCTTCCATCCACTCACTGCCGCATTCTGGACAAGCATTTGTGAGTGGGTGGTAGGGCGTGTGAGCGTCACAATCAAGACATTTTGCTACAAATGAGGACATGTATTGACCTATCGATAATTATGGTTCTGCGAAGTATCAAACCTGTATCTGTAGCAGCCGCTCATCATTAGTGACCCTTTGAGGAGGAGATCGGTTTATTTGCCGAGATTATCCATGGGGGGCAATGTGTCTAATTACAGCCGTAACTTTTTTATTATGGTCTTCAGATGGCCTGACTGCCACTTCTTCCAAGGTTTCGGAAAGGTTGATGAGCTTTTCCATGTTGCTTGATGTGAGCTTGTCCGGGAGAATGCCAATGATAGGAGTTTCATCATCGATTTTCTGAAGGAAAAAACCATCATCGTATTCTGAGAGACCTGGATAGGTAAGGCTGAGAATAATAATCTCGGGCGAACTTCGTTTTAATATTCGGGCAGCGTCCTCGAGCGAATCCGCGACTAGCACGGTTCCAAGTCTCCCGCCTTCGATACTTTTCCGGATACGATCACTTTCATCAGGCTGTTCCTCAATAAGGAGGAAAGTAGATTTTTGGTAACAATTCAGCTCTTGCAGAATGTGGCGCAGAGAGCTTTCGCGAACCGGTTTTGTAAGGAATCGAGTGATATCGAGGATCACGCCTTTTTCTTGTCCATCATCATATTCGGTTAGCAAAATCGGTGTTGCAAAAAGCGCGTCGTCGCTAAGTATCTCAATTATGATTTGCCAAACATCAGGGTCGGGATGGAGGAGATCTAACAGGATTGCGTCAGGATTTGTTGCTTTCGCGATCTCAAAAGTGTGGCTGGGTTGTGTGACCACGCGAAAGCGGTACCCTGCCTCTTCTAGAATGGCACGGTATTGATAAGCAACATCGGAATCTCGATCTACGCAAAGGATTAGCGGTGCGAGGTCTTCCTTTTCCTGATACGTCATCTCAAAGGGAATTGTGAAGGCAAAAGTGCTGCCCTCGCCTGGTACGCTCTCAACCCACAAAACGCCTCTGTGTAGTTCGACGAGGTGCTTGCAAATGGATAGGCCCAAGCCTGTACCGCCAGTCTTTCTTGTCGGTGAAGCGTCAACTTGTGAAAATGGTTCGAAGATTTTCTCATGGTCCTCAGGGGAAATTCCGTACCCTGTGTCGAAAACAGCTATGACAACCTCGGATTGGCCGCTGTGCTCGATCACTCGAACCGAAATGCCGATATGCCCTTCCTCGGTAAATTTGGTTGCGTTCGAAACGAGGTTTAGCAGGATTTGCCGCAGGCGGATATTATCTGCATGAATTCTCGGTAGTTCGTCCGGTAAATCGATGACCAGCTCAATGGACTTGTCTTTTACTAGACCAACAGCGGTTGCCATCACCCCGTGAACAATCTCAGAAAGATCCACATCTGAGAACGTCAGTTCCATTTTGCCGGCTTCAATTTTTGAGAGATCGAGGATGTCATTGATGAGTCCAAGGAGGTGTTGACCGGCATTGTAGATTGCGGATAGATCTTGCTCTTGGTTTTCTGTTACGGGGCCGTCAATCCCCTTGAGGATAACCCTGGAGAAACCGATGATTGAGTTTAAAGGCGTGCGGAGCTCATGGCTCATATTTGCCAGAAATTGGCTTTTCAAACGATCGGCTTCACGCATTTCTTCGAGGGCTTGTGAGGTAAGTTGGTGAGAGCGTGCGTCCTGAAGCGTTATCGCAAACTCGTGCGCTACTGCATCGGCAAGAATTCGATCTTCTTCAGTCCATGGGTCATCAGAATCTTTCCCATCGAGCTCAATGACCCCGATGATTTCATTTTGGACCTGGAGGGGGATAACCAGGCGATCTTGCGTGTGAACCGCGAGTATCGGGGCTGGCTGATCGAAGTCATCGATTGGTTTGAGAGTGCCTCGATCATCCTCGTATCCCAGGATCTGACCCCACGACGCAGCAAGTTCGGGGGCAGAGATTGCATCAATAGCATCCTGGGGAGTTGGCAGTGAGACCGCCATGCGAGTTTTTTGAGAACGTTCAGCATCGACGATCTGAAAGATCCCTCGATATCCTTTAAGCATTCCTTGCTTATCAATGCGTTGAGTAGAACGGATGAGGATTGTGCTTTGTTCGCCTTGAGGGTATTCGAAATCCAGTAATAGATGTTGGATTGGCTGGCCCGAATCTATTAATTGCTTTAGTTCAGCAGCAGCTTCTGAATTAAACCCGGAACCGAAAATCTCTTTCCCGAGGAGATCATCCGGCGTCAAACTAATAGCTTTTTCTACTTCAGGGCTGCACCATGTATAACGCCCTGCACTATCGATTTCCCAAGACCAGCCGCGCGGGCGGTCAGTTTCGGGAGGACCGAGAACCTCTATAGGAACAGTTCCTGTTTTTGGGGTGTCTTTTGAGATCCCCGAGAACAGGTTTTCAAGGCGTCGTCGTATACCTTCGATTGAGTTCATTCGAATAGTGCCCTGTTTCCTCTGCTAACGCACGATACTGTATAGCCGCCCGGCTTTCTGGTGAGTATTGGTTAATCGGCTGACCCAGGATCGCACTTTCGCGTAACCTGGTATCTATTTCGATCTCAATATCATAGATGGCTTCGTTAAATGCGGTTCTTATCTGCTCTGCAAGGCTGCGGTGGATACGATTGCGCTTGTCAACCATTGTGAGAAGAATTCGATATCTAAGCTTCGGATTGTTTTCTTGGCGAATCGCTAAGATCAAATTGAGCATATCGCGAAGCGCATGCGCAGAGAAATACTCCGGTTGGGTTGGAATAATGAGTAAGTCCGCCGCAGAGAGAGCGTTCTTGGTGAGCGTCCCAGTGGTAGGCGGGCAATCAATGATGATCGTATCGTAAGATTGGCTGTCCTTGAGTGTTGCATCTAAAAGCATCATATAGTCAGCGCGAACTAAAAGATGAGGTTCAGCCAGATTTAACTCGTGATTAGACGGTACTAGTTCCAAATCCCGGAAATTTGTTGGAATTACTGCTCCGTTCAGATCATCATTCCCTAACAGCAATCCGGCGACGGTTCTCTCAAATGAGGCGGGTTTAAACCCGAGGGAGAGGGTCAGATTGGCGTGTGGATCCAGATCGATGAGAAGCACTTTCCTTCCCATCTCCGCAAGCGATGCGCCCAATGACAATGTGGTTGTTGTTTTCGCAACTCCGCCTTTAGCATTTGCGATGGCTATGATGTGGGTCATGCGTTGTCCTCACCCCTTTGGTTTCTTGAGTCAGAAAGAAGAAGTTTCGCTTCTATTTATTTTCTCGTCGGTCTATAGGCGGTTGGTTGCTCAAGGTTATGGATTGTTCCAACAATCGAATCCGGCTACGCTCTGCTCCGAATACGCGACGCATTTCTTGCACGGCAGTTTTAAGCATACCTTCTACATCATCGCTGGATCTGATTACGTTGGTTAATTCAAGCACTGTTTGCTCGCGCTCAACTCGGCGCAATGTTTCCTGGAACAAACGAGCATTCTGTATAGCCACAGCCAGCTGGTCCGCGAGGATCTGCAGAACCGTGATATCGTCCAAACTAAAGGCGTTTGTGTTTGTGTGTTGGAAATCGAGAGCTCCGAGTACTTGCTCACCGACAATAAGTGGGATCGAGAGCTCGGAGCGCATGTTTGTCAGGAGTGGATGTGGTTGATGAAGCTCATCCTGGTTTACATCGGATGCCAGATAGTATTCACCGTTTTCCACAACGAAGCCAATAATCGTTTTCGAGCCCACAAGCAGTTGGTAGCCGGTAGAGAGCATTTGTGCACCAGCTTCGCCAGTCGCGGCTCTGACTTCAGCAATTTTCTGTGTCTCATCGAGTAAGAAGGCAGCGACATGCGGGTAACCAAAACGATCGCTGATTAGGCTCACAACCCTGTTTAGAAGCGTTTCTGTGTCGAGCAAGCCGGTGGCGTCACGGGCGACCTCAGCTGCCGTTTGTAATTGGGCAGCCCGCAGCTGGACTTCTTCTAGCAGCCGCATCTGCTCGACTGCATTCGCGACCTCGTCACCAACGGCTTCTAGGATTTCACGATCGTCTTCGGTCCATTCACCCGGGCGTTCCGCGAGAAGCCCGAGATTGCCAACGATTTCGCCACGCACAGAGATGGGCGCTTCTATTAGATCTCCGCCATCCGTCACTGCATCTGGGTAGCGTGAGCCGGTATATTCGGCAAATGATGCTTGTTTGTCATCTTCAATTAATTGGAATAGTTCTTCCCAGGATTCTGCAGTCTGGCGGCGGTACAGAGTGTCGATTTGCTCGAAACTAAGTTGTGTTTCTTCAAATAGCCGGGCGCTTTCGAGCGCAACCGAAACCTGATTTGCTATTAGTTCGAGGGACTCAATATCGCGCGGCTTTATTTCATCTAGGTCAGCGCTCTCAACCGCGATTGCGCCAATAGCATCACCACGGCTGATGAGAGGGACGGAAACCGTTGTGCTGGGGGAATGGATGGTTTGGCTGGTTCCCGGAATATATTCGCTGATGGCTGTAACGGGCTTCATGGTTGCGACTGCACGTCCGAGAGGGCCGCGCTCGAGGGGAACAGGGATTCCGGTGGGGGTCGGCTGAATGCCTTCTGCGGCCGAAGCGCTGCGGACGACAATTTCGTTGCCCTCAACAAGCCCAATTATCACGCGATCGAAACCAAACATCTCGAGAATGCTCTCACTGGATTTAGTGAGCAGTGAATCGTAGTCTGTTTGCTCACTTATGCTGGTGAACACATCGATGACCCGCCGGTTCTGCGCGGATAGCTCGGTGAGCTCACCGATCAGGCGTGCGTTTTCGATGGCCACAGCAAGTTGGTCAGCCATCGTTTGCAGGACCAGGATATCTTCATCATCGAAGGCGTCCGGATCTTTGCTTTGGACATCAAGAGCGCCAATGATTTGCTCGCTTGCCTGTAACGGAAGAGCCATCTCGGAGCGTGTCTCGGGGAGATCGGGATTGGCGAAGTGCACTTGATCTTCGCCAACATCGAGAGCAATGCGGGGCTTCCCTGTGCCGGTTGTAAAGCCAACGATTCCGACCTTGCCTACAGAAAGACTGTATCCTTTTTCGATCATACGCTTGCCACCTTCCGAAGAAGCGGCGCGCAATACGGCATTTTCGCGCTCTCGATCGAGCAGAAAAACACCCGCATGGTAAAAACCGAAACGGGAGGTGATCAAATTTACTGTTTCGCTCAGTAGGGATTCCACATCGCGGATTGCAACGGCATCACGGGCGACTTCAGATGCTGTGCGTACCTGGCGTGTGCGTTCCTCGACGCGGTCTTCAAGCGATTGATAGAGGCTGTTTAGTTCATCCGCCATGCTGTTAAGGCTGGTAGCAAGTGTGCCGATTTCGTCATCGCGGTCTAAGGGAACGCGGAAGGACCAATCACCACGAGAAAGTCGTTGCGCAAGCTCCGTTAGGTTTACAAGAGGGCGAAGAAGAAAACGGTTGGCGACGAAGCCGACAACCACAATCGAAAAGATTGAGGCGCCAACGATCATGGCGATCGTGAAGGGGGCTAGAGCGTTCGCATCAGCGAAGATATCATCTTGGGGGAGTTCAGTGACGATGCCCAAATCAAAATCTGGGATCCACTCATAGGCGGCGAGAACCAGGGTGTCTTCTTTGTTAGTGTATTCGACGGTTCCAGAAGGTGTATCGACGGCGTTGGTGAAAACCGGATGAGACTGACCGCTGACGGCTTCGGGTTCGGTGGCATAGCGGGGTAGGTTAATGATAACGTCAGGAGCGAGCAGAACGAAGGTGCGGCCGCGCTCAACGCGGTAGATGCCGCGCTGCTCCCAGAAGACCTGCATTTCTTCGAGCAGGCTGCCGAGGCGCGTATCGCTGTTGACGCCGATGAGCAGCAGATCTCCTTCCTGTGCGCCGGATGCGCGCAGAGGGGCGCTGGAGATTAGGACGAGATTGTCGGGTGCGAAGAGCGGGTCATCGTAGAAAGCATACGTAGCCAGGGCGAGAGGGTCGATGGCGTCGAGCGTGAGGGAGGGAGATGCCTGGCCTTCCCAATCAGGGTTGGTGGAAGCTAGAACTGTTCCATTGGAAGAGCGAGCAAGGAGAACGCCAGAGAAGAGGGTCTGGCCTTGGCGCACGCGGAGATCTTCGAGCTCGGTTCGGGCGCTGTTTTGAGCGGCGCGATAATTGGAAGAGGAGGGGGGGAGGCGGAGTAAATCGGATGCAGCTTCACGAAGAGCCGTTCGTTGACTACCAAGTTGGAGGCGCTGTTCGCTGGTGTCGGTCCATTCCTGCAGGACCTGGACCTGAGCCTGCGCAGCCGAGACCATCTGACTCGCGGCCTGATCTTGCATAAGATTTCTAGAGCTAAGGAATGCACCAATGCCCAAAGAAATCAAAGGGATGAGGATGAGAGGCAGGATGAGGAAAGGAATCCGACGTACGAGACTTCCATGTTTCTCGGGCTGATCTGTGGGTAGCGGATGGTTTTCCATCATGATTCGGAATCCTGAGTATTCAGGGTGCCACCCTCGCGTTCATGTGCGACGTCATCCGCTTCGGACTTGCTTGATCCTAGAGAGACCGTGGAGCGGATGGCGTTAAGTGCTCTGCCCAATTCGCGGGTGCTCGTTGCGAGAATAGATTTCATATCTGGAGAACGACGAACCTTACTTGTGATCTCATGAATCAAACGTTCACGACGCGCTGTTCGCTGGACTTGGTCGAGCAAATTGGCATTCTGAACGCCTGCTGCGACTTGGCTGGCGACAGTTGCCAGCAACGCGGCATCATCCTCTGTGAATCGGTTGTCTTGGTCGTAATCCTCAAGGATGATCGTACCCAGAATATCATCACCGAGCAGCATGGGTACACCCAGCCAGGATTTGACTCCCTCACCAAAGTCGCTCACGCCCAGCATTGCTGCTCGCTGGGCTGGATTGTCTGTAAGCAGTAATGGTTGACGGGAACGGATCACGACGGAACTAAGATCATCCCCGAGAGGCTCGGTAGTGGCGCGTGCGGGTTCAGCGCGGCGTGAATCATAGGAGATCGTCAACAGATCTTCTTGGGGATCGAATATGCAAATTTTAAGATC
>DAOUTT010000137.1 GCA_030668545.1 Anaerolineales bacterium
CGAATTGATCCTGAGCTCGCTGGAAGTACGCTTCGTATCCTTTGCTGAAAGCACGCATGTCCATGAGGAACACATGTACGTCCGTTTCCGGATGATGTTCTTTGAGAACCATGGCCTCTTTGGTTGCATACATGCAGCAAACAGCTGAGCAGTAATCATGGCTCTGATCGCGTGAGCCGACGCATTGCAGGAAGGCGACTTTACGCGGGGATTTCTCATCAGAAGGTCGCCGTGCTTCTCCCAGGGTCGGTCCGCTTGCATTAAGAAGTCGCTCGAGTTGAAGAGATGTGATGACATTGGGATAACGTCCAAGGCCATATTCAGCTGCGTGCTCTGCGCGATAGATCTGATATCCAGGAGCGAGGATGACCGCGCCTACGTCAATTTCATCCATGACTTCGACAGCATCATGGTCGATCGCGTCGGTGCCGCAGGCGTAGACGCAGGCAAGGCATTCTGAGCATAAACCACACTGCAAACAGCGACTTGCTTCGGCTCGCGCCTGACGTTCGGTCAACCCGAGCACGACTTCGCGGAAGCCTATCACGCGCTCTTCCATCGAGAGCAGGGCAGGCTCCTCACGTGCTTGTGCTTTGAATTCGCCAGCCTCAACACGTTGAGCGATCTGTTCTCGCGTGAATCTTATTACCGGCGGCTTCGCAGCATCAGGCTGCTCGAGAGGCTCACCCAGTAAGTAACGATCGATCGAAACTGCGACACGGTGCCCCAAAGCAACGGCGTCGATGATGTAGCTGGCGCCGGTTTTCCGACCGCCAACAACAAAGACTCCGCCGTATTCACTGGCAAGCGTCTCGGGGTCACCGATCAAGTCATCATAGTGAGAATCAAGGAAGCACAGATCGGATTGCTGCCCTGCGGTGATGATAACGGTGTCAACATCGAGCGTCATTTCCGTGCCGGGTTTGATCTTGGGGCGACGGCGACCATGCTCGTCAACGACCACACCCTTAGCTGTCTGAGCGAGCTCAATACCAATGACATTTCCCTCTTCTGAGAGAATACATTTGGGAGTGGTGTGCTCGAGAAGCAGAATACCCTCAGCCTCGACGGCGGCCATCTCCCAATGATATGCGGGCAGCTCGCCCCGGGGCTTGTCGAGAGCCAGGAAGACTTCATGCGCGCCCAAACGACGCGCAACCGCAGCTGCGTCAAGGGCGGTGATCCCTCCGCCAACGACGGCGACGTGATTGCCGATCTCAAATGGTTCTCCAAGATTGATTTTACGCAGGAAGGCGGCGGCGGAGATTACACCCTCCGCATCCTCGCCATTCAGGTTCAAAGAGTGATCACGCGATGAGATTCCGGTCGCAACACAGACGGCATCATATCCTTCACTTAGGAGTTTGACCGGATCGCGGACCGGAGTGTTTGTTTTTAGGACCACGCCGAGGGCGAGAATGTCATCGATATCCTGCTGGAGTATGCCCTTCGGTAAACGGTGGGCTGGGATGCCGACCCGCATCATGCCGCCGGCGACCGGCAGCGCTTCGTAAACCGTGACGCCGTATCCCATCTTTGCCAGATCGTGCGCTGCAGTCAGACCAGCTGGACCGGCTCCGATTACAGCTACCCAGTGAGGTTTGGTGCGGGGAGCGGGTTCGACCCTCTCGCGCCCATAGGCGAGGGCATAATCCACCACGAAACGCTTGAGAGACATGATCGCCACCGGTTCATCCACGAGAGATCGGGCACAATAGCTCTCACAAGGGTGGTGGCAGGTTCGACCGCAGACGCTGGGGAAGGGGTTATCCTCCTTGATTACTCGCAGGGCTTCGCGGTACCGACCTTCTGTGATAAGTGCGATGTAGCCTTGCGCTCGCTGCCCAGCCGGACAAGCGCCGCGGCAGGGAGCGATCCCAAGTTTCTCGATGGTATAAGCGTCGGGGACAGCTTGAGGATAGAGCTTATAAGCCGCACGCCGCTCAGACAGTCCCTCGTTGAATGTATCGGTGAGAACGACTGGACACACATCTGCGCAGTCGCCACAACCGACGCACTTGTCGATATCCACGTATCGCGGTTTGCGGCGCAGTGAAACATTAAATTTTCCCGGTTCGCCTTCGACACCCAAAACTTCCGTGTCGACTAGTAATTCAATGTTCAAATGCCGACCGACCTCGACCAGCTTAGGGCTTATCGTGCACATGGCGCAGTCATTGGTCGGGAATGTTTTATCCAACCTCGCCATGTGCCCGCCGATTGCTGATTTGCTCTCCACCAGGTACACGCGGAAGCCCTGATCGGCTAGATCCAGGCTGGCTTGAATGCCGGCGATTCCGCCGCCGACGACCATCACGGCGCCCGACGGCAGCTCTGTCGTGCGGGTTGAACTCACGACTCAATCTTCTCCAATGTTTTCTCGACTTCAAGCAGTAATTGCTCTGGTGCAATCGGCTTCTGCAGATAGGCTTTGACTGGCATATCGCGACCCGTCTCAAGCTCATACCGCCTACGACTGGCATCCTCCACTACCGTAGTGAGCACTAGAACGGGGATCTTGGCGGTTGCGGGGTCGCTCTGTAGTTCGCGAATTACTGCGAATCCGTCCATCTTGGGCATAAGCAAGTCAAGCAGGAGAAGGTCCGGATTGCGTTTCCGGATCATCTCGAGGCATTGTTCGCCGTCACGAGCCGTGGCGACGTTGTATGGGCGGCTCTCCAAAACGATGCTGATTGCTTCGATGATATCCGGGTCATCGTCCGCTACGAGAATAGTAGGTTGATCGACAATCGCGCTGACCCTACGTAGCAGCTCATCAGGAGGCGCTGGTTTCTCGATGTAATTAGAAACATCCATCGCCACACCAGTCTCGAGTTCATAGCGTCGATAGGCGGCATCTTCGATAACGGTGGTTAATATTATGATCGGTATTCCAGCGAGGCCGGGGTCACTGCGAAGCTCGCGGATTACGGCGAAGCCGTCCATGCGCGGCATGAGCATATCGAGAATGAGCAAATTGGGGGTCTCGTCCCTGATATGCTCCATGCATTCGATCCCGTTGCTCGCCGTGACCAGGCGGTAATCATTGGTTTCCAGGACGGCGACGATCCCTTCGCGAATGTCCGGGTCATCGTCTACGATCAGGATATATGGCTTTTCACTCACGAGGATTGCCTTTCACGAAATGCACCCGACAATCTTATTATCAATCAGAGTTGGTGTCTTTTCCATCCATGGATATTGCCCCGCGGTCTTTAGGTAGTGGCAGCGTCTGGGGGATTCGAATGGTTACTTTTGTGCCGCTCTTTCCCGGTTCGTAAGGGCTTTGGACTTCGATCTGTCCTTCATGGGCGTTCACAATTATCTTGGCAATCGAGAGCCCCAATCCCGCGCCGCTAACTTCCTCGGCATTACTAGCGCGATAGAAATCGTCGAAGATGTGTGGTTGATCCTTGGCAGGGATGCCCATACCCTCATCGAGAATTTCTACAACAAGCATACCGGATTCTTCACGCGCCGCCAGGGTGACGGTGCTCTCCTCGGGTGAAAATTTGATGGCGTTTGCGAGTAGATTGGATATAACCTGTCGCAGGCGACGTTTTGCGGCTACGATCGGTGTATATTCACTGGGACCTGTGGCTTTTAATCGGATGTTCTTTTGACCGGCAGCGAGACGGACTTCCTCAAACGCCTCAGTGCCGATCTCCAATGGATCCACAATCTCGAAATCGGCGCATATCTGTTCGGGTTGCATCCTTGCGAAATCGAGGATATCGCTGATCAGCGACCGCAGGTCGCTAAGGCGAATTGCGCTGCGTTCAAGCAAGCGCCGTTGTTTATCGCTGATATCGCCTGCATACCCACCAAGTGTGATTTGGAGATAGTTTTCAACTGCAGCGATCGGTCTTTTTAATTCGTGGGAGACAATGGACAGGAAATACGTCAGTGTTGATGTGGCGCTAAACAATCGAGCCCTTGTGATTGAAGCAACGCGTTCCATGAGATCACAACCGGCCTCAGGATATTGTGAGATAAGAAAGCGGAGATCTTCTTTTGGGATGGCGAGAACTTTGGTGTCCTGGAGACAGACCCCCGAGGCAGTGTACTCGTAAGGGTAAACCAGACTTGACCAGCCCATGGCTTGCCAGGGGCCAATCACCCCAATGGTAGCTCGACGCACTGTACCAGTTTGACCTAGTTGAACTTTCATCTCGAGAGAAACCTTACCACTTAAGATGAGGTAGAGGTGGTCCGCACTGGCACCTTCGGTGAATATTAGCTCTCCGTCACTATAGTTCTTGTCAAGGGTTTTTTGCGCGATAAATTCCAGCACTTCTGCAGGAAGCCCTGAGAGTAATTCAAAACGTTCAAGCGTTTCAGTCGCCGGCGTCATCTTCGATTTGAACGGGTTTCACAGTTTTGGACGGTGTACCCTGCATGTGGCCATTCCCGCTAATGCTACGGAAAGGACTTGGTCCTAGGCGCTCAATCTCTGCGGTGAGTTCTGCCGCCGCGAAAGCGAATTGTCCTCCCATCGCCGCTGAGACATTGATCATCTGTAAGCGCTGGCCCTCGAGACCGATCTCCTCTAAAAGGAGGCGTGTGTGTTCTACTCTGCGGCGGGCGTTAGCATTACCTTCCAGGTAATGGCAATCACCGGGCAGTCAACCGGCTACCATTACGCCATCGGCGCCGTCCTCGAAAGCCCGTAAGATGTGCAGAATATCAATCCTTCCGCTGCAGAGTACCTGGATAATCTTGATCGCTGATGGGTATTGAATCCGTAAGCTCCCGGCTAAATCGGCGGCGTTGTAGGCGCAATGAGTGCAGCAGAAAGCCACAATCTGGGGCTCGAAGTCTGCCATTGTTCTCCTCAGTTCCCTAATAATAACGCATCAAGCTTGATCATGATTTGGTCATCCTGGTAGTACGCCAGCCGAATAGCTTTCGCCGGGCACTCTGCGACGCAGTTTCCGCATCCCTGACATACTGTCGGTTCGATATAGGCCGTGCCGGTGATCCCCCCAACACCGGTATATTCCTCTTTAATCAGCGGAACGTCAAAGGGGCAAATACGCACACATGTCAGACAGCCAACACAGAGTTCAGGGTCAACCTCAGCGACGATACCACCTGCAGTGAGGTGGCTGCGAGAGAGAACCATGGCGGCACGCGCCGCCGCGGCCTGCGCCTGGACAATAGTTTCATCAAGCAGCTTGGGGTAATGTGCCATGCCGGCCATATACATACCGTCGGAGGCGAAATCCACCGGGCGGAGTTTTACGTGAGCTTCTAAGAAGAACCCATCAGCGTCGACGGACACTTTAAACATCGTCGCCACTTTACGTGAATCCTCAGGGGGCACGACCGGGTTGCTCAACATCACCAGATCTGGAGTGAGTAGGATTTCACGACCGAGGTTAGGATCGCGCACTCTAATCTCTACGCCTTCGTTCGTCGCTGATACGTCTAAAGGATTGTCTTCGTCGTAGCGAATGAAGACGATGCCTTCACTCCGGGCTTGTGTGTACAGTCGTTCCTTGAAGCCGTACGTGCGAATATCTTTGTAAAGCACTGTAATATGCGCCTCTGGTTTGAGGCGTTTGAGTTCCAGGGCGTTCTTCAAGGCTGTAATGCAGCAGGTACGGGCGCAGAAATCCTTCGCTGGACCGACGCAGAGTATCATGGCGACTTCGTCGGGCAAGTGTTCGCCGAGTGTCTGCCACGCTTCGCTTGCTCTACCCTTGAGCGCGACCTTTGGGTTCTCTGTATGAGCGAGCATTTGCTCGAATTCCAGCCCCGTCGCCAGGCGCGTGCTATCCTGGTAGCCATATTCTGGACCGTGGTATTCGACGCCGCCAGTCGTTAGTATGGTTGCGCCATGGGGGATTTCAACCTCGTCGCCATCGCTAGAGCGCAGTCGCGAAGTGAAGTGCCCCATAAAACCGCTGGTGTGCGCAACCTCTGTGCCGAGGTGAACCTGAATACGGGGCTCGTTTTCAACTTGTTGAATTAATTGCCCTAAATACTGTTGCGGGTCTTCGTCGTTCAGGCCGAAATAGATCTCTCGCAGGTTTCCGCCTAACTTGTCTTTCCGCTCGACCAAATGCACGTTGAAACCGCCATCGGCAAGTGCGAGCGCAGCGTTCATCCCAGCCACACCACCGCCGACGACAAGACCATCATTCTCAATCGGAACCTCAGTCGTGTGAATTGGCTGCAGCGTTTTTGCCTTCGCGGCTGCCATCCGCACCAGATCTTTAGCTTTATTCGTGGCAGCTTGGGGATCGTGCGAATGCACCCAGGAACACTGGTTGCGGATGTTCGCCATTTCGAACATGGCCGGGTTCAAGCCGGCAGAGCGGATGCTGTCCTGGAAAAGAGGTCCGTGGGTGATAGGTGTGCAGGAGGCGA